>DALZRX010000579.1:0-2746 GCA_032015805.1 Achromobacter sp. | reverse complement strand
CGTCGCCGCACAACGCGGCCACCACCTTCAATCCCATGTCGATCCCGGATGTCACGCCGCCCGCCGTGAATACATTGCCGTCCACGCACAGGCGCTCATCGCTGGGGGTGGCGCCGAAGCGGGCCAGCAGCTCGCGAGCGCGCCAATGGCTGGACGCGCGCTTGCCGCGCAGCAGCCCTGCCGCGCCCAGCAGCAGCGAGCCCGTGCAGATGCCGAAGAGATACTTTGCGCCCAGCCCCTGCCGCCGCGTGAACGCCACCCAGTCCGGATCGACGATGGCGTCGTCCGTGCCGGGTCCACCCGGCACGACCAGCAGGTCGCAAGGCGGCGCCGACGCCAGCGTCTGCGTGGGCACGAATCGCAACCCTCGGTCGCAACGTACCGGCTCCAACGATTTTGCGACAAAATCCACGGTAAAGCCTGGTGCGTTCGCCAGCACCTCGTACGGCCCGGTCATGTCGAGCTGGGTCAGTCCTTCGAACAAGACGATATTCACATGCATGACGATGCTCCCTTGGAAACGCCAGCGCCCAGCATAGGCGAACGCGCCCCGCGCGGCGCGCCAGAATCCGCGTCAACTGCGCCACGACGCGTGATGTTCATGCTGTACGACGGGTTCCAGCCGCTGGACCTGGCCGGACCGTGGCAGGCCTTCAGCTCGGCCAACGAGGAGGCGGGTCGCACGCTGTATGCATTGAGCACGATTGCCGCGTCGCAGGTGGTCGGCACCTGGGACCAGGGGCTGCGCATGCAGGTGGACGGCACTTTTGATGCGGACCGCGACGAACCCATCGACATGCTGTTCGTGCCCGGCGGCCCCGGCGTGGACCGCGCCTCGGCCCATGGCGAAACGCGCGCGTGGCTGCGCCGCCGCGACGCCGGCACGCGCCGCACCTGCAGCGTTTGTACCGGTGCATTTGTGCTGGCCGCGGCCGGCCTGCTCGACGGGCGCGCCGTCACCACGCACTGGCGCTCGGCCGACCGTTTGCGCGAGCTTTACCCTAGCCTGCGAGTGGACGACGACCGCATCTTCGTCGAAAGCGCCAAGTACTGGACCTCTGCGGGCGTCACCGCCGGCATCGACCTGGCGCTGGCGCTGATCGAGCGCGATTTCGGCGCGGCGCTTTCGCAGCAGGTCGCCCGCCGCCTGGTTGTCTTCATTCGGCGCAATGGCGACCAACGGCAATACAGCCAGACGCTGCGGCTGCAGGACCGCGTGGCCGCGCCGTTCCGCGAGCTGGTCGAAAAGATGGAAGCGCGGCTATCGGCCCGCTGGTCGGTGGACGACATGGCGGACGCCTGCCGCATGTCGCGGCGCACCTTCCAACGCAAGTTCGCGGCGCACTTCGGCGTGGCGCCGACCGAAGTACTGCGACGCCTGCGTGAGGAACGGGCCAGCGTCCTGGAGGGCGCCGGCAAGGTGACCAGGAAGGCCATCGAAAAACACGTGGGCCCCGTGCAGAAGCGGCCCCGGCCGTAACGCCACCCCTTGACGCGCAGGCTGCTGCGTCCTTGCCGCCTGTGCTGCGCGCCGTCTACCCTGCCAATCCCACGGACATCCCGCCGCACACATACAGCACCTGCCCCGTCACGAATCCGGCACGCCGGTCCAGGAACATCGCCACGGTGTGCGCCACCTCGTCCGGCCGCCCCACCCGGCCCACGGGAATCGAGGCCTCCAGCGCCATTGTCTTCGGCGCGCCCGGCGGATTGGAGTGGTTGAAGAGTTCGGTCGCCACCGGCCCGGGGGCCACGGTGTTCACCGTGATGCCGTCCCCGGCCAGCTCCAGCGCCCAGGTCCGGCTCATGCCCGCCAGCCCGGCCTTGGACGCCCCGTAGACGGTGCGCCCGCCCTTGCCCAGCGCGGCGCGGCTGCCGATGTTCACGACGCGTCCGTACTTCGCCTGGCGCATGCCGGGCAGCAACGCCTGCATCAGAAGAATGGGCGCGGTCAGGTTCAGCGCCATCGTGCGCGCCAGTTGCTCCTCGGTGACGTCCTCGATGCTGGCGACGTCGATCATCCCGGCGTTGTTGACCAGATGCAGCACGGGCTGCCGCGCCACAAGTTCGCGGGCCGCGGCGATGGTCGCCGCCGCATCGCCCAGGTCCACCGAGCGGAAGGTCTCGCCGGGCAACAGCGACTCGGGCGCCGTGCGGCTGAAGTTGACGACCTGAAAGCCGTCTTCGATCAGCCGCGCCACGATGGCGCGGCCGATTCCCCGGCTTGCGCCGGTGACGAGAGCGATGGGCGTATTCATTGCGCTTTGATTCCCTGCTCCTTGATGAGCCCGCCCCACTTCTTGCGTTCGGCGGATTCGAATGCGGCGAGATCCGCGCCGAACAGCGTGCCCGGCTTGGCGCCCATGGTGGCGAAATTGGTGGCGATGGCTTGCGTCTGCAAGCCGCTGCGGGCGGCGGCGATCAACTGTTCGACCACCGGCGCGGGCGTATTGCGCGGCGCGTACAACGCGAACCACGCGGTGACGTCGAACCCGGGCAGACCGGACTCGGCCACGGTGGGCAGGTCGGGCACCGAGGGGTCGCGCGCCGCGGGGGTCACGGCAACGCCGCGCACCAAATTGCCGTCCTTGATCTGCGCCAGCGCGCCGGGCAGGTTGTCGAACAGCAGGTCCACCTGCCCGCCCGCGACCGCGGGCAGCGAGGCCGAGGTGCCCTTGAACGGCACGTGCAACATCGTCACGCCAGCCATGGCCTCGAAATAGGCGCCGGTCAGGTGCACGGACGA
>DALZRX010000578.1:0-2759 GCA_032015805.1 Achromobacter sp. | reverse complement strand
CTGGGCGCCGGCGATCAGATCAACGGCTCGCATCGGGGCCATCACCAGTTCCTGGCCAAGGCGCTGCAACATGTGGCGCCGCTGGGGCTGGACCCGCGCAACCCGCTCACGCCGGCCATCGATGAAGTCCTGCACAAGACGCTGGCCGAGATCATGGGCCTGGCCAACGGCTATTGCCGCGGCCGCGGCGGCAGCATGCACCTGCGCTGGCTGGAAGCGGGCGCGCTGGGCACCAATGCCATCGTCGGCGGCGGCGTGCCGCTGGCGGCGGGCGCGGGCTGGGCGCACAAGCACGCGGGCACCGATCGCGTGGCCGTGACCTACTTCGGCGACGGCGCGGTGAACATCGGCTCGGTGCTGGAAACGATGAACCTCACGGCCGCATGGAAGACGCCGCTGTGCTTCTTCATCGAAAACAACCGCTACGCGGTCTCCACGACGGTCGAAGAGTCCACCGCCGAACCGCGCCTGTCGGCGCGCGGCCTGGCGTTCAACATTCCGTCCTGGAAAGTCGACGGCATGGACCCGCTGGCCGTGCACCTGGCCATGTCGGAGGCCGTGGCGCACATGCGCGCCGGCAAGGGCCCGACCATCGTCGAGGCGGACGTCTACCGCTTCTTCCACCAGAATGGGCCCTTCCCCGGCAGCGCCTTCGGCTATCGCACCAAAGACGAAGAGTCGCAGTGGCGACTGCGCGACCCGCTGGACCGCATCGCATCGGAGATGATCACCCGCAAACTCGTCACGCAGGCCGACGTGGACGCGCTGCGCCAGCGCTGCAAGGACGTGATGAAAGAAGTCTCCGGCCGCCTGACCGAGGCCGCGGAGGGCGGCAAGCGCCGCGTGCGCGCCGACCTGTGGCCCAGCCCCGATTTCCGCGACGTGGGCCTGCGCAGCGACGGGGCGGAACTGGCCGGCTTGCGCTACCAGGAAGCCGCGGATCACACCGGCGCCAAGGTGGCGCGCAAGTTCGTCGATGCAGTCGCCGACGTGCTGGACCGCCGCATGGAAACCGACCCGGGCGTCGTCGTGCTGGGCGAGGACGTGCATCGCCTGAAGGGCGGCACCAATGGCGCCACGCGCGGCTTGAAGGACAAGTACCCGGACCGCGTGCTGGGCACGCCGATCTCCGAGAACGCCTTTGCCGGCCTGGGCGGCGGGCTGGCGATGGATGGCCGCTACAAGCCCGTCGTGGAATTCATGTACCCCGACTTCATGTGGGTCGCGGCCGACCAGATCTTCAACCAGATCGGCAAGGCGCGCCACATGTTCGGCGGCGACATCGACGTGCCGTTCGTGTTGCGCACCAAGGTCGCGATGGGCACGGGCTACGGCTCGCAACATTCCATGGACCCGGCCGGCATCTTTGCCACCGCGCCCGGCTGGCGCATCGTCGCCCCCTCCACGCCCCACGATTACGTCGGCCTGATGAACACCGCGCTGGCGTCCAAGGACCCCGTGCTGGTCATCGAGCACGTGGACCTGTACGCCTCGTCGGGCGACGTGCCCGAGGACGACCTGGACTACGCCGTTCCCTTTGGCCGCGCGTGCGTGCGCCGCGAGGGCGGCAAGGTCACCATCCTGACGTACCTGTCCATGGTCAGCCGCGCGCTGGCGGCGGCCGAGCAGGCCGGCGTGGACGCGGAAGTGATCGACCTGCGCACGCTGGACCGCGCCAGCCTGGACTGGGACACCATCGGCGCCAGCATCCAGAAGACCAACAACGTGCTGATCGTCGAGCAAGGCGCGCGCGGCACGTCGTACGGCGCCATGCTGGCCGATGAGATCCAGCGCCGCTACTTCGACTGGTTGGACCAGCCCGTCAAGCGCGTCACGGGCGGCGAGGCCTCGCCCAGCATCTCCAAGGTGCTGGAACGCGCTGCGTTCGCGGACACCGACGAAGTGATGGCGGGTCTGGCCGACGTGCTGGCCGACCTGGGGGAACAACCATGAGCGCCCTGCACATGACCGTGCCGATGGAAGTCGGCATCTGCTGCGCGGACCTGGATGCGCTGCTGGCGTTCTACACCGGCGTCCTGGGCCTGTCACTCGTGAACCGCGTGACCGTGCCCGCCGACAAGGCGCGCGCGACCGGCCTCACCGCGCACGGCTACGACGTCGCACGCCTGCAGACGTCTTACGGCGAGCGCATCAAGCTGCTGAAACCCGCCGTGGCGCCCGAGCCCGCTGTCCGCGGCGCGGCCATCCTGGACCGTCAGGGCGCCGCCTACCTCACCTTCATCGTGCGCGATCTGCGCGGCGTGGTGCGCGACCTGGCGTCCAAAGGCGTCGTCTTCGACAGCGCGCCCGCGCCCATGGAAGTGCGGCCGGGCACGTGGCTCGCCTTCTTCCGCGATCCGGAAGGCAATGTGCTCGAACTGGTCGAATACGACGACCCCGCCGCGTACCGGCCCGACCTGGCCGGCGCCGCTGAATAGGAAGAACATCGTGGCATACCTCATCAAGCTCCCCTCCGTTGCCGCCGACGCCTCCAGCGGCATCCTGCACCAGTGGCTCAAGCAGGAAGGCGACCGCGTCGCCGTCGGCGATGCGCTGGCGGAAATCGAAACCGAGAAGGCCATTGTCGAGATCAACGCCGAACAGGCGGGCGTGCTGGGCCGCATTGTGGTCCAGGCCGGACCGGCCTCGGTGCCCATCAATACCGTGATCGGCGTGCTGATCGCGGACGGCGAGGACGCGGCGGCCATTGACCGTGCGCTGGCTGAGCATGGCGCGGCGACGGTTGCGGCGGGGTCGGC
>DALZRX010000577.1:0-2761 GCA_032015805.1 Achromobacter sp. | reverse complement strand
CGCATCACCGCGTCGCACGCGGCCGCGCTGGCGGCCGGGTGGTCCCACGTGATGCGCCATTTGCTGTTGCCGGCATCGAGCAGCGTGATTTCCACGGTCTTCACGCCCGCGCACGCGGACAGTGCGGCGTGCAAGGCGGGATGCCCGGCTGCGGGCAAGGCCAACTGCAATTGCAGCGCCGCCCGCGATTCGCCCAGCGGCTGGTCCTGCACCAGCCGCCCCTGGCGCAGGATGGCAATACGCGAGCACAGCGCCTCGACCTCCTGCATCAGGTGGCTGCTGAACACCACCGCGCGGCCTTCGGCGCAGCGCCGGATCATGGCGCGCGCCTCGACGATCTGGACCGGGTCCAGGCCGTTGGTCGCCTCGTCCAGCAGCAGGACCGGCGGGTCGTTGAGCACGGCTTGCGCCAGCCCCACGCGCTGGCGCTGCCCCTTGGACAGCCGCCAGATCACGGAGCGCGCCACGCCCTGCAGGTCAAAGCCGTCGATGGCGCGTTCGATGGCCTGGCGGCGCGCCGTTGCGCCGCCCCGCACTTTGACGCCCGCGCCGAATTCCAGATACTGGGTGACGGTCAGGGCGTCATAGAGCGGCGCGCGTTCGGGCAGGTAGCCGATGTCGGCATTGCCGCGGCCCGGCGCCGGCGCGCGGCCCCGGATCGTGATGCGCCCGCTGTCGGGTGTATAGAAGCCGGCCATCAGGCGCAGCGTGGTGGTCTTGCCGCTGCCGTTCGGCCCCAAGAGACCCAGGATCTCCCCCGGCCTGACAGACAGGCTGAGGGATTCCAGGACCTGCCGGGACCCGAACGACTTGCAGACCTCGTGCAAGGCGATGGCGGGCTCCATGGCGCGCCTTCAGTCGAACACTTTGGTCTTGGCGTTCTGCGCGTGCTGCTCCGCATCGTGGCTGTACCAGAGCTGGCCCTGGCGCGCGTCGCGGATCTGCTTGAGGCGGTCGATGGCCTGCATGGACGCCGCCGTGTTCCAGGTGATGCCGGGAATGACGCCGGCCTCGTTCTCACCGGTGTAGATCGCGTCGGCGGCCAGCAGCACGGTGCCGGTCTTGGGCAGCTTTACCTGCAGCGACTGATGGCCCTGCGTATGGCCCTTGGTGTCCAGCAACACGATGGTCCCGTCGCCAAACAGGTCGAAGTCGCCTTCCACCTGGATGAAGTCGTAGTCGCGCGTGGTGTCGAAATCCTTCATGACGTAGGCGGCGCGCTGGAATTTCTCGGGCCACCAGGCGGCGCGCAGCTCGGCCTTCTGCACCACGTGCTTGGCCTTGGGAAACATCTTGATGTTGCCCGCGTGGTCCAGGTGGAAGTGCGAGTACACGACGTACTTCACATCGCTCACGTCAAAGCCGGCGGCCTTGAGCTGGCGGTCGATGACCTCGTCGCGGCCCTGGATGGAATTGAAGGCGCCGCACAGTCCCTGCCCCCAATAATTGGCGCAATTGCCGTCGGCGGTGGCCTGGTTCATGCCGGTGTCGAACAGCACGAGGCCGCGCGGGTGCTGGATCACGTAGGCCGGCACGGGAATCTTGATCTTGGTGCCCACGTCCACCATGGCGGTCATGAAGCCCTTGTCCAGCTCGATCTTGCCCACCGACAACTGCATCAGCTTGACGTCCGTCGGCGGCGCGTCCGCGGCGTGCGCCAATCCGCCCGCCATGACTGCCACCGCCCCAACCATTGCCTTCCAGCTCTTGCTCATTGTTGTCTCCTCGGACCAACAGGGGGAAGCCGCAGCCCAGGCGGCGCGGCCGATCAAGGAAGCTCCCGGTGTTTCCCGGGTTCATATCGTCGACAGGGTGTTTTTCCGTGCGAAGGCGCCTTGCGGCGTGCCACGTTCAGGGCGCGGCCGGAAACGGCATCTAGCGGCCGTTTTCTCTGTTGCGCACTCTGACGCAGCCCGGATGGACTGCCAATTAAGGATTTGTGAAGCAGGGCTTCGCGGCGGGCGAAGTGGGGGGAACCCTAGTGAGCGGGGCGGCGCGGCATGGCAAGATGCACCGGTACGCCAGCATCCCGCTTGCACCCGACCTGCCGACGCCATGACCGCCCCCTTCACTCCTCCCAGCTATAGCAGCGCTCCCGACGTCAACTGGACCACCGCCGATCTGTGCGATGCCTGCATGGGCCAGGCCGATTGGGACCTGCGCGTGCTGCCGCCGGTCTTTCGCGCGTTCGGCGGACGGTCGTGGTACTTCGGGCAGGTCGTGGCGGTGCCCTCCCCGAGCGCGGACGGCGCGCTGTCGCTGGCGGCGCTGCTGGCCGAACCGGGGTTGGGCCGCGTGCTGGTGGTGGACGGGATGGGCAGCGCGGCGCACGCCATCCTGGGGGACCGCATGGCGGGCATGGGTGTGCAGAACGGCTGGAGCGGCGTGGTGGTGAACGGCCACGTGCGCGATACGCCCGTGCTTGCCCGCATGCCGCTGGGCATTCATGCCCTGGGCGCGGTGCCCAACCGGCCCGCGGCCATGGCGCCCGCGATGGCGGGCACACAGGTGGATATCCAAGGGATCAACGTGCGAAGCGGCGACTGGCTCTATGCCGACACGGACGGCGTCATTGTGCTGGCCCGACGCCACGCGCCGGCAGGCGCTTGAGGCGCCCAAGACCCGCGTAGCGGGCAGCGCCGCCCGTTACGCCCCGAACCGCGCCTGCAATTCGGCGAAAGACGCCAGCTCTCCCGCCAGGGCGCTGGCCATGACGGTGGGCGGGCTGGCCAGCCAGACGCTGCCCGGACCCGAACGGCCG
>DALZRX010000576.1:0-2776 GCA_032015805.1 Achromobacter sp. | reverse complement strand
CCAGCACCGTCACCAGCGGGATCATGGTGTTGCGCAGCACGTGCACACAGACCACGCGGAAGGGCGACAGGCCTTTGGCGCGGGCGAACTTCACGAAGTCCAGCGGCATCACATCACGCACGCCGGCGCGGGTCAGGCGGATCACCAGCGAGATCTTGAAGAGCGACAGGTTCAGCGCCGGCAGGATCAGGTGGCGCCAGCCGTCGGCGGTCAGCCACGACCACTGGAAGCCCAGGAACTCCACCGTCTGGCCGCGGCCGCTGGCCGGCAACCAGCCCAGGGACACGCTGAACGCCATGATCAGCATCAGCGCCACCCAGAAGGTCGGCAGCGAGAAGCCGACGATGCTGCCCGCCATGATCATCTTGGACGCGCGGCTGTCGGGATACAGCCCGGCAAAGAGGCCCAGCGGCAGGCCGATGATGACGGCGAAGGACAGGGCGGTGATCGCCAGTTCAAGCGTGGCCGGCAGGCGCTGGATCACCAGTTCGATCGCCGGGATGTTGTAGACGAAACTGTTGCCCAGGTTGCCGTGCAGCGCCCCGTTCAGGAAGGCCAGGTACTGTTGCCACAGGGGCTTGTCCAGGCCGAGCTCGGCGATGATGCGCGCGCGGTCCACCTGGTCCACGTCCTGTCCGATCAGGATGTCCACGGGGTTGCCGATGGCGTGCAAACCCACGAAGACGATCAGCGTCATCAGGAACACGACCACGGCGGCCTGCGCCACGCGGCGTAGCAGCCATGCGGTCATTGCGCGGTCTCCGCCTGCGTGGCCGAAGCCGGCGTCGGGGCCGGCGTCCACTCATCGCCGAACACTTCGGGCTCCGAGAACGCTTCCATGTTGGCGTAGTGCGTCGCGACGTCTTCGCGGTAGAAGAGGCCGGCGATGCCTTGCGCCAGGCGCTTGGCGCCTTCGCTGATGGCGGGAATGTCGCCCGAGATCGTGCCCTGCGTCAGCGCGGCGGGATACGAGAAGCAGTGCACGCGGTCCAGGCCCGGGCAGGCGCCGGGCACTTTTTCCTGCAGTTCGAAGACCGGTCCCAGGTCGGGGGAGTCATGCAGTTCCTGGTCTTGCTCGCCGGGGGGCGGCGTGTAGCGGTCGCCCCAGGCGCGCACGTGAGGCGCCAGCGGCGCGAATTCCGGGCGCACGGTCCAGTCGATGCGAAAGCCCGTGGAGAAGATCAGGAAATCCAGCACGAACACGCCCTTGGGCGTGGTGACGTGGATCTCGTCATCGATCAGTGCCAGATCCAGCACGCCACAGCCCAGGTTGAAGAAGGCATTCGGATGGCGCGACACGCGCAGCGTGCTGCCGCGCGGAGGCGGCACTTGCGCGGCGTTGATGTAGTGGCGGATCTTCCACTTCCATTCGTCGGGCAAGGTCAGGTGGCCGTGAGTCAGGCCGGGGTTGCCCGCGCCCTTGCCCTTGTTGATGCGGGGAATGTCGTTGCGGCGGATCAGCAGGTCGACGCTGGCGGCGCCGGCTTCCAGCGCGGTCGCGGCGCTGTCCATGGCGGACGCGCCCGCGCCCACGACCCCGACGCGCTTGCCGGCCAGGGTGTTGTAGTCCATGACGTCAGAGGAATGCGCCCAGCGGTCGCGCGGCAGCTTCTTTGCAAAGTCCGGCACATACGCGCCACCCAGGCCGTCACGGCCGGTGGCCAGCACCACGCGGCGGGCCAGGATGGTGCTGCGTCCGGCGGGCGACTGGATGTCCAGTTCCACCAGCTTGTCGGCACGCGGTTGCACGGACAGGATGTGGTGTTCGTTGCGCACGTCCAGGTTCAGCACCTGGCGGTACCAGCGCAGGTAGTCCATCCATTGCAGGCGGGGAATCTTGTCCAGCGCTTCCCAGGCATCCAGGCCGAACTGCGCTTCAAACCAGGCGCGGAAGGTCAGCGCGGGCAGGCCCAGGGCGGGACCGGTCAATTGCTTGGGCGAACGCAGCGTTTCCATGCGCGCCGTGGTGGCCCACGGGCCTTCGTAGCCTTCGGGCGCCTGATCGAAAATCGGCGCGTCGATGCCAAGGTGCTTCAGCGACGCGGCGGCAGCAAGACCCGCCATGCCGCCGCCGATGATGGCCACATCCAACACCTGCTGGCCATCGACCAGCCGGGGCGTCACCCAGTTCTTGGCTGGGATTTCCAGCCAGGACAGGTCTTGCCGAAGGCGCGCCTCAAGGGCGGGCAGGCCTTGCGGCGGGGTGGCGATGGGCAGATTCATGATGCGGGTGTTTCCATAACAGGGGCGTCATCGCCGTAGATCGACTGCAACAGCGCCGAATGCTCGCCGGCGTCGTGCAGCACGAAGCCCGGCAGCAAGGCCGCGGCGGCGTCCGCCAGCGCGTCGGCCATGGCCTGGCAGGCCGGCGTCAGCGTTTGCGACTGCGGTGTGATGACCCCAAAAAAGAAGGGGATGTCCAGGTCGATGGGGCGGATCGCCACACCCGCCATCGGCGAGCCGTAAGCGGTCACGGGTTCCAGCACCGACACGCCCAGACCGGCGCGGACCGCGGCCAGGGCATTGACGGACGAATTGGTTTCGATGGTGCCCAACGCCTGCACGTTGTTCGCCAGCGCGGCGTCCAGCCGGCGGCGAAGGCGATAGGGATTGGCCATGGTGATGAGGCGGCGTCCGGCAAGGGCCGACACCGGCACCACGGCGTGCTGTGCGACAGGATCGTCTTCCGGAAGGGCGACCACGCAAGGGGCCTGGCCGATCCAATGCACGGTCAGTCCACGATGCTCCAGCGGCAGGCTGGTCGCGCCCAATTGCG
>DALZRX010000575.1:0-2791 GCA_032015805.1 Achromobacter sp. | reverse complement strand
CGGGCATGTTCGGCGAATTGCCCGCCGGCGCCGATACCCAGGCGATCCTGTCGCGGGCGTGGCCCGCCATCGCCGCGTGCTAAATTTCCTGGCTCAAGCAACTTTTCCGCATTTCTACCGCCATGCTCTCCCAGCAAGAACTCAAGCAGCAAGCCGCCGACGCGGCCCTGGAATTCGTCGAACAGGTCGCCGGCCCGGACGTCATCATCGGCGTGGGCACCGGGTCCACCGCGGACCTGTTCATCGACGGCCTGGCGCGATTCAAGGGCCGCATCGGCGGGACCGTCGCCAGCTCCGAGCGCAGCGCGGCGCGGCTGGTCGGCCATGGCCTGAAGGTGCTGGACCTTAACGACGTCTCGACCATGCCGATCTACGTGGACGGCGCCGACGAGATCAATGCCGACCTGCACATGATCAAGGGCGGCGGCGGCGCGCTGACGCGCGAAAAGATCGTGGCGTCCGTGGCCGAGCGCTTCATCTGCATCGCCGACGAATCCAAGCTGGTCCAGACCATGGGCAAGTTCCCGCTGCCCCTCGAGGTCATCCCGATGGCACGCGAATCCGTGGCCCGCGCCCTGACCGCGCTGGGCGGCCAGCCCCGGCTGCGCGAGGGTTTCGTCACCGACAACGGCAACATCATCCTGGACGTCTCGGGTCTGTCGATTTCCGATGCGCCCGCGTTCGAGGCCATTGTCAACAATTTGCCCGGGGTCGTGACCTGCGGCCTGTTCGCGCTGTCCGGCGCCGACGTGGCGCTGCTGGCCACCCAGAACGGCATCCGCCGCCTGGACCGCCGCGCCTGAGTTTCGGCCACGATTACGGGTCCCGCCGATCCGCCTTGCCGGGAGGCGGGACCCCCATTCATAATCCTGTCACACTTGGGTCATAACCTTGCCGGTTGTGCAGGCCCATCTCGTAACCTCTTTTATTTCGGGGCAATGCAATGAGATCAACCACGCAGGGAGCCCGGATGACGGAGCATACAAACAAGCAGTTCGACGCCGATCTGGAGAGCGTCCGTTCGCAATTCTTGCAAATGGGCGGCGTGGTGGAAGCCATGATCCAGGAAGCGATCGACGCGCTGGCCAGCGGCGACATGTCCCTGGTTGAGAAGGTTCGCGAGCGGGAAAAGGAAGTCAACCGCCACGAAGTCGAGATCGACGAAAGCATCAGCCGCATCCTGGCCCGGCACCAGCCCACCGCCATCGACCTGCGCATGCTGATGGCCGTGTCCAAGATGCTGACCGACATGGAACGGTCCGGCGACGAGGCCGAGAAGGTCGCCACCGTGGCGCGCCGCGTCCATGAAGGCGAACTGCGCCACATCCCCGTGATCGAACTGCGCCACATGGCCGCCAATGTGCGCAACATGCTGCACCAGGCGCTGGACGCGTTCGCCCGCCTCGACCCCATCCTGGCCGCCGCCGTCGTGCGCAGCGACAAGGAAGTGGACAAGGAATGGAAGGGGGCGCTGCGCCACCTGATCACCTACATGATCGAAGATCCGCGCACGATCTCGCGCGCCATCGACATGATCTTCATCGCCCGCGCGCTCGAACGCATCGGCGACCATGCCAAGAACATGTCCGAACGCGTGATCTACATGGTCAAGGGCGCCGACGTGCGCCACACCGGCGTCAAGAACACCGAGCGCCTGGCGCGCGGCGAAGAAGAAACCGAGGACACCTCGGGTCAGTAAGCAGGAAGACCGGCTGCCGCTTCACAGCGGCAGCGCCGCTCCCTGGCACAGCCGGGGATCCGGCACACCCGGCTTGCCGCCGTCGATGCGACCGGCCAGCCGGCGTCCAAAGGCCGGCATGGCCGGCGCACTCACCTCCAGGTCGTACCATCCCTCGCAGCCCGTGTACTTGAGCTCGACCGCGCCGCCCGCGGACACGTGGGCCATCGCACGCCAGCCATCGTTCATGCGCGATTCCACCCGGACCGGCTGTGGCACTTCACCGTGGTTCACGAGCCGCAGGCGCAGGCCCGAGGTCACGGGCACGAGCTGGGCTTCCAGGCTGCCTGCGTCCCGCGCATCGCCGCGGAACTGGCGGTGAAACCCGTCCGGTCCCAGCAGCCACAGGTCATACACGCCGCCTTCTCCCAGCCTCCAGCCGTCGTCCAGACGCGCGCCCGCGCCCACCGTATAGCGCCGGGGCGGCCGCGCCAGCGCCTGGCGGTCGTAGACATGCAGCACCGCGCCCGCGTTGCCCGGGTTGCGCAGCGTCAGGCGGTAATGCTCGCCGTCGGCCGTCATCTTGCCGACCGCTTCCAAGGCGTAGGGCAGGGGGCACGCGTGACGGTTGCTGTCGGGGTGGTGCGAGCACCGGTCGCCAGCGAAATCGAAGGCCGTCGTGAGGTCACCCGCCACCGTGCGGCGCCAGGCGCTGATGTTGGGTTCGGCCACGCCGAACCGCGACTCCAGGAATTGGATGACCGACGTGTGGTCGAACACCTGCGAATTGACCCAGCCGCCGCGGCTCCATGGCGACACCACCAACATCGGCACGCGCGGTCCCAGGCCGAAGGCGCGCCCGTGCAGGCCGGCCGGATCGTCCTGGGTTGATGCGCTGGGACCGTGGCGCGCGTCGTGGTATTCGCCGTCCAGTTCCACGGTGGACAGGCCGCCCGACCCGCCATCCGGTTGGCGCGCCGGGGGCGCGGGCGGCGGCATGTGGTCGAAGAAGCAATCGTTTTCGTCATAGGTGACGAAGAGCACGCAACGGCTCCAGGTCTCGGGGTGTGCCGTCAGGATGTCCAGCACCCGTTCGGTGTACGCGCCGCCCTG
>DALZRX010000574.1:0-2799 GCA_032015805.1 Achromobacter sp. | reverse complement strand
CACGTCGCGCGCCAGGTCGTCCAGCGTGCGGGTGGCGAGCGCGCGGTCGCGCAGCGGCGCACCGCCGGGTCCGGCCACGTCTTGCCGGCGGTACTGCCGGAACCCCGCGAGCGGATTGTCGTTGTAGTTGTCCGCCATGTCCTGGTAGATGCGCCAGTCCACGCCCGCGTCCTGCAAGCGCTCGGGGTACGTCGTCCAGGCGTAGCCTTCGTCCGCCGGACCGAGCCGGTCGTAGGTGTTGACGAGCGCCGGTCCGCCAGCCAGCCCCAGCGGATCGTTCGTGCCCGTCCACAGGAACAGCCGGTTGGGGTTGGTGCCGGCGTGGATCGAGCAATGATAGGCATCGCACAGCGTGAAGGCGTTCGCCAGCGCGGTCTGGAACGGCAGATCGGCGCTGCGGTAGGCGCCCATGCCCAGCCGGCTCTTGGCCGACAGCCACTGGTCCATGCGACCGTCGTTCCAGGCGCGCTGCGAATCGTCCCAGGTGTGCGGCGTGATGTAGCCGACCGGCTTGTCGCTGGCGATCTCGGCCTGCAGATCGTAGGGGCGGCAACGCGCCTGGCCATCCGCTTGCGTCAGCACGGTCCCCGAGGGCGTGGGCGCCGGATGCGGATCGGCGAACCCGCGCACGCCGGGCAGCGTGCCGAAGTAATGGTCGAAGGACCGGTTCTCCTGCATCAGGATCACGACATGGCGCACATCCTGCAGCGTGCCGGTGTTGCGATCAGGCTCGATCTCCAGTGCGCGCGCGATGGCGGGGGACAGGTCGGGATTGACGTGCAGGGGCGATTCTTCTTTCATGACAGCTTTAATACGGTCGGCATCCTTGAATCTTAAGGCCTGCGCCGGCACACGGCCGGCACCCAGCCGGGGCGCATCCGGAACCCGAAAAAACAAAGCCCCTCGCGTGTGAGGGGCTTTGCCGTGCGGGACGCCGGATGGCGCGGCGCGCCGGATCAGGCCGAGGGCGGAACGTAGCCGTCGGCTTCGACGCTGCCATCTTCGAACAGGTAGCGTTCCATCTGCTGCTGCAGGTATTTGCGGGCGCGGGCGTCGGCCAGGTTCAGGCGGTTTTCGTTCACCAGGCGGGTCTGCACGCCTTTCCAGTCTTCCCAGGCTTCCTTGGAAATGCTTTGCCAGATGCGGGTGCCGACTTCACCAGGGTAGGGCGGATAGTCCAGCCCTTCGGCTTCACGCTTCAGTTTCACACAGTTGACGATACGGGCCATGGTTCGCTGCCGGAAAAATGAATAACGCCACATTTTAGCGGGCTTGGCGTGCGTCGGGCGCCAAGCCCCTTTTGCTTACCGCGGAATGGCTCCGCGGGCCGGTCTCAGAGCTTCTTGATGAAAACCAGGCTGTTGCGGGACCGGTTGTAGTTGTTCTGCTTTTCGCGCGGCAGGTCGGTAATGCCGCCCTGCACGAAACCGCGCTTCATGAACCAGTGCGAGGTGCGGGTGGTCAACACGAACAACCGCTTGGCGCCCAAGGCGCGAGCGCGCGACTCCATGTGGCGCAGCAGGATTTCGCCTTCGCCCGAGCCTTGCCATTCGGGGTGCACGATCAGGCAGGCCATTTCGGCCATCTGCTCGTCGTGGAAGTCGTGCAGCGCCGCGCAGCCGTAGATGACCCCGTCGTGCTCGAGCACGGTGAAGTTTTCGACGTCGCGCTCGACCACGCTGCGCGGACGCGGCACCAGCGTGCCGTCGGCTTCCAGCGGCTCGATGAGGCTGAGGATGGCGCCCACGTCGTCGATCGTGGCGGGGCGCAGATCGTCCAGCGTGTCCTCGACCACCATGGTGCCCACCCCGTCGTGGGTGAAGATCTCGAGCAGCACGCTGCCGTCCAGTTCGAACGGCAGCAGGTGGGCGCGGGCCACGCCGCGCTTGACCGCGAGCGAGGCGTACTGCAGGAAGGAATGGGTTTCTTCGTCCAGTTCGCCGGCGGCCAGCAGCGCATCGGCGTCCACGCGCGCCAGTTCGGTGTCCAGCGTGCCATCTTCGTTCAACACGCCCTGCGAGCTGGACAGGAAGATCAGCTTCTCGGCACGCAGTCCGACGGCCACGCTGGTCGCCAGGTCTTCCATGGCCAGGTTGAAGGCGTCGCCCGTCGGCGAGAAGCCCAGCGGAGACAGCAGCACCACCGACGAGCCTTTCTCGATGGCGAACTTCAGCGCCTCGACGTCGATCTTGCGCACCTGGCCGGTGTGCTTGTAGTCGACGCCGTCCAGCACGCCCGTGGGACGCGCGGTGACGAAATTGCCGGAAATCACGCGGATGTGGGCGTGCGACATGGGCGTGTTGGGCAGGCCCTGGCTGAACGCGGCCTCGATATCCAGCCGTATCTCGCCAGCGGCTTCCTTGGCGCATTCCAGGGCGGCGGCGTCGGTGGGGGCAAGGCCACGGTCAAACTGCTGCGTGTAGCCTTTCAGGCGCAGTTGCTCGTTGACCTGCGGACGCGAGCCGTGCACCAGCACCAGCCGGATGCCCAGCGACGAGAGCAGGGACAGATCCTGGACCAGCGTGTTCAGCGCGCCCGCCTGCACCAGCTCGCCGCCGAACGCCACCACGAAGGTTTTGCCTCGGAACGCGTGCACGTAGGGGGCCACGTCTCGGAACCATCGCACAAACTGGGCGGCGGCGAATTCAGGGGCTTCAAGGGCGGAGACGGTGTCTGGTTCCAGGTCGGGCATGGTGTGTGTTGCTTAAGAATCCTATGGGTCGCGGGACGGCGCAGGCCGGCGGGCCTAGCGGAGAGCGCCGCCTCGGGGGCGGCGCTACGCGGAATTATAGGGCGCGC
>DALZRX010000573.1:0-2803 GCA_032015805.1 Achromobacter sp. | reverse complement strand
GGTGCTGCGGGCCGGCAAGGTGGTGGCGACCACGCCGTCGGCCACCGCCACCCTGAACCTGCCGGGCCGTCCCGGCGAAGTCAGCTTTCAGACGTCGGCCCGCTGACGTAACCCGGCCGCGCCGCGGCTGTCACGATGATTTCCACCAGCAGCTCGGGCGCGGCCAGCTTGGCCTCGCACGTGGCGCGGGTGGGCATCGCTCGGGGCAGCGCCCATTCGGCCCACACCGCGTTCATGCCGGCGAAATCGCGCTCGATGTCCTTGAGCCAGATCTGCACGGACAACAGCCGCGACTTGTCGGTATTGGCCCGCGCCAGATAACCGTCGATCTTGCTCAGCACGTCGCGCGTCTGGGCGGCGATGCCGCCTTCCGCGTTCGAGGTCACGCCCGCGACATACACGGTGTCCCCGTGGATCACGATACGGGACAGGCGCTCGTTGGTGTCCTTGCGCACGATATCGTTCATTCGTCTTGCTCCTTGGTGGTTGGGCTGGATACCGCGTTGGCATCCAAAAAACGTTCTATCCGGAATGGCGCGATCGGCTGGTCCGTCGCGCCGGTCGTGATCAGGTCGGCCATGATGCGCCCCACGATGGGACCCAGCTCGAAACCGTGGGCCGAAAATCCGAAGGCGTGGAAGGCAGTCTCGTGCCGGCTGCTGCGCCCGATCACGGGAATCTCGTCGGGCATGGCGGCCTCGATTCCCGCCCAGCCGCGATTCACGATCGCATCGCGCATGTGCGGAAACAGGTCGACCACCGTGCGCGCGCCCTCGGCCAGCGAGCGGAAGTCCAGTTCGGTCCATTCGGCGTCGCGGTCCACCCATGCGCGCCGGCCGCCGCCGATCAGCACGGTGCCGTTGGTGCGCTGCTTGAACGACAGCGCGCGGCCGGTGCCCAGCACCACGGGATCCAGGAAGTGGTCCATGCGCAGCGTGACAAGCATCATCGGGCTGATCGGCAACAGCGGCACCGGCTCGCCCCATTGCGCGGCGATGCGGTCGGCCCACGCGCCCGCGCAGTTCAGCACCTGCGGCGCGGTGTAGACGCCGGCGTCGGTCTCCACCCGCCACTGTCCGTCCTGCCACGTCACGCCGTGCACGCGCACGCCTTCCAGAAAGCGCGCGCCCAGGTTCGCGGCCTTCATGCGAAAGGCCAGGGTGGTGCGGTAGGGATCGGCCGCCGCATCCTCGCGGGCGATCAGCCCGCCACGCACGGTCGGCGCAATCGCGGGAATCAGGTCCAGCAGGTCTTCGCGGCTTATCCACTGCTCATGCGTGTAGCCGTGGTCCGTCATCGTCTTGAGGCGCGCGCGTAGCGTCTCGGCATCCGCCGCGTTCTCGGCGACACGCACCTGCCCGTGCTGCTCGAAGCCGCAATCGTCGTCGACCAGTTCACCGATGCGATACCAGAGTTCGCGCGACGCCAGCGCCAGCGGCACCTCGGCCAGATGCCGTGACAGGGTGCGCACGCCGCCCGCATTGACGCCCGAGGCGTGCCGCCCCACGTAGTTCTTTTCGATGACCAGCGCGCGCACGCCGGCGCGCGCCAGGTGCAGCGCGGCCGAGCTGCCGTGCAGCCCGCCGCCGATGATGATGACTTCAGCCGCCCGCCCCTGAACGGTCATGGTGTCCACCCGTCATTTCTTCAGGCGGACGACGGCCTGGCGCGAATCGTCGGTCTGGGGCAGGGAGGCCAGTTCGCCCAGCGTAAGCGGCTTGGTGGGAAAGCGCAGCCGGTAATAGCCGACTTCCTCGGTCGGCACGCCCCGCTCCTCGGCGATGATCTCGGCCACCGTCAGGCCGCAGAACCGGCCCTGGCATGGCCCCATGCCGCAACGCAGGAATGCCTTCATCTGGTTCGGCCCGCTGCATCCCAGCTTGACGGTCTCGCGCACCTGCGCGGCGGTCACTTCCTCGCAGCGGCACACGATGGTGTCGCCGGTGGGGCGGCGGAACGTCTCCGGCGCCTTGTAGAGCGTGTCGAAGAACTCGCGGCCCCGCACGGCTTTGGACAATGCCTCGCGCGGCGCGGCAGCCTGGCTGTCGCGCTTGCGCGCATCGATGCGGCCCAGCAGGTGCGCGGCCTGCAACGCAGCCAGCCGTCCCCGATGCTCGGCCGCCATTGCGCCGGCAATGCCCGCGCCGTCCCCGGCCATGCCCACACCGTCCACGGGCGTCGTGCCCCATTCGTCGACCTCCGGCTCCCAACAGTCCAGCGCGTCGTTCCACCGGTGCGGGACCCCAACGGCGCGCGACAGGTTCACGTTCGGCACCACGCCCTGATGCAGCATGAGCTGGTCAGCGGGCAGGGTCTTGGTCACGCCGCCGGCCGTGTAGCGCACGCTTTGCAGCTTGCCGTCGCCCAGCGCCTCCAGCGCCGTCACGCCTTTCACGATGGGCACGGCGGCCTTGACCGCGCGCAGCAGCTTCAGGCCCTTGCCCAGGTACGGCGAGCGCA
Source organism: Achromobacter sp. (assembly GCA_032015805.1). Classification (GTDB taxonomy): domain Bacteria; phylum Pseudomonadota; class Gammaproteobacteria; order Burkholderiales; family Burkholderiaceae_B; genus Achromobacter. Next base: position 343 of record DALZRX010000573.1, on the reverse strand, counting down.
GAAAGCCCCAGACCTTGGGCAGCGCCTGGCCCATGCGTCCGGGCGGCGTGGTTTCCAGGAGCGCGTCCACCTTCACGCCCGCGTTCAGGTATTGCCACGCCACCAGATACAGCAGCGGACCGCAACCGGCCAGTACCGTGCGATCTGACGGCACCACGCCCGAGGACTTCAGCAGGATCTGCGCCGCGCCCGCGGTGATGACGCCCGGCAGCGTCCACCCCGGAATGGGAAAGGGCCGTTCCTGCGCGCCGGTGGCCAGCAGCAGGCGGCGCGCATGCACGATGCGGGCCTCGCCGGCCACCGAATAGGCGACTTCGAAGCCTTCCGCCGGCTCGGGCGCGGT
>DALZRX010000572.1:622-2814 GCA_032015805.1 Achromobacter sp. | reverse complement strand
TTCGTTCAGGCGGTTCGGCGGCATGGCCAGCGCCGGCATGTCGGCGGGAAAGTGAAAGAGCTCTCGCACCGTGACGGCATCCAGGTAACGCGTGGGCACGGTGATTTTCTCAGGCGGCGCGTAGTCGCGCCGCTTGCTGGCCAGGATGAAGCCCCAGTCGCCGAACGACGGCACGTAGGTATGGTACGGCCAGGTGTTCAGGCCGGCTTCCTTCAAGGTGGCGTCCACGCTCCAGAAGGAGCGCGGCGCGAAGTAGGGCGAGGTGGACTGCACGACCATGTAGCCGTTTTCCGCCAGGTGCCGCGCCATCAGGTGATAGACCGGCACGGAATACAGCCGTCCCAGGCCGAAGTTGGACGGATCGGGAAAGTCCACCACGATGAAGTCGTAGACCTCGGCGTGCGTTTCCAGCCAGCGGCCCGCGTCATCGTTGATCACCGTGACGCGCGGGTCCTTGAGCGCGCCCTCGTTCAGCTTGACCAGCGGCTCGGAGCGCGAAAAAAGATTGGTCATGGCGGGGTCCAGGTCCACCAACGTGACATGTTCGACGTGCTTGTACTTCAGGATTTCCCGCACGGCCAGCCCATCGCCGCCGCCCAGCACGAGCACGTTGCGCGCCCACGGCAGCGCCTGCAGTCCAGGGTGCACCAGCGATTCGTGATAACGGTGCTCGTCACGCGACGAGAATTGCAGGTTGCCGTTGATGTACAGGCGCAGGTCGTCATGCCAGCGGGTCACGGCCAGGCGCTGGTACTGCGTGGTCTCGGCATGGATGACGTCGTCGCCGTAAAGGCCTTTCTCGGCCCAGGCGGTCATGCTGCCGGAATAGACGAAGCCCAGGCCCAGTATCCCCAGCACCACGCCGGCACGCACGGCCTTTTCGCCGGGACGCGTGACCTCGGCGCGGAACAGCCAGGTGGTCCACAGCGCCACGCTGGCGTTCAGGATGCCGAAGAGAAAGCTGGTGCGCAGCAGGCCCAGCTTGGGCGCCAGCAGCAACGGAAAGACCAGCGACACGGCCAGCGCGCCCAGGTAGTCGAAGGTCAGCACGCGGCTGACGATTTCGCGGAACTCCGCCTTGCGCTGGTTGAAGACACGCATCACCAGCGGGATCTCCATGCCCACCATCAGTCCGATGATGAAGACCCCCACATACAACGCCGCGCGAAAGGGCGCGGACAGCCACGCGAACACCAGGAAAAGGACTGCGGCGGACACGCCACCCAGCAGCGCGACCAGCAGCTCCACGTCGATGAACCGATTCAGAACGTCTTCATCTCTTACATATTTTGACAACCACGAGCCGATGCCCATGGCGAAGAGATAGCAGCCGATCACCGAGGAGAATTGAAGGATCGAATCCCCAAGGAGATAGCTGGCCAGCGCGCTGCTGATGAGCTCATAGCCCAAACCGCAGGACGCAACGATCAATACCGAGAGAATGAGAACGCGGTCGCGCATGGAGTATCCGAGCCAAAAAATGCGTTCGCAGTATATCGAACGCGACGTATATACTGCGCGCAATTGGGAGGCTGGCAATGGGAGAAGCAATGCATCCGGCGGTGACCTATCTGATCTATATCGTTTCGGCGCTTGTCATGTTGGGCGTTTTCACGGCGATCTACACCGCCGTCACGCACTACAAGGAATTCGACCTCATCCGCGAGGGCAACATTGCCGCCGCCATGTCCTATGGCGGCGCGCTGGTCGGCTTCAGCCTCACCCTGTGCTCCAGCATCGCGGTCCACGCCAGCTTCGTCATGTTCGTCGTCTGGGGCGTGGCGGCGATGGTCGTGCAGATCTTTGTGTATGTCGTCGTGACCAAGGCCATCCGCGGCATGAACGACGCCATCGCGGAAAACAACATCGCCATGGGCGGCCTGATCGGCGCCATTTCGCTCTCGGCCGGCATCGTCAACGCCGCCTGCCTGACCTGAGTCCGGCGCGTCATCCGATCTGATACAGGAGAACATTTGATGAGTCTCGGTTCATTCATTCGCAAGCAGTTCATCGACATCCTGCAATGGAACGAGGATCGCGACGGCGTGCTCGCCTGGCGCCATCCGATGCAGGATTTCGAAATCCAGTACGGCGCCAGCCTGACCGTGCGGGAATCGCAGATGGCGGTGTTCGTCAATGAAGGCAAGGTGGCCGACGTGTTCGGCCCCGGCATGTACAAGCTGACCACCCAG
>DALZRX010000572.1:0-612 GCA_032015805.1 Achromobacter sp. | reverse complement strand
CTGGGACAAGCTGTTCGAGTCGCCCTTCAAGTCGGACGTGATCTTCTTCAGCACGCGTCTGCAGCTCGGCCGGCGTTGGGGCACCGCCCAGCCAGTGACGCTGCGCGACAGCGAATTCGGGATGGTGCGCCTGCGCGCCTTCGGCGTGTACTCGTACCAGATCTCCGATCCCGGCAAGTTCTACCGCGAAATCAGCGGCACCCGCGACGTGTACACGGTGGACGACCTGGAAGCGCAGTTGCGCAACATGGTCGTGGCCGCCATGACGACCGCCGTGGGCAGTTCCAAGGTGCCGTTCCTGGACATGGCCGGCAACCAGGGCCTGATGTCTCAGACCATCTCCGAACAGTTGGCGCCGGTGTTCGACCGCTATGGCGTCAAGCTGGACAACTTCACCGTCGAGAACGTCTCGCTGCCCGAGGAGCTGCAAAAGGCGCTGGACACCCGGATTTCGATGGGCATGGCCGGCGACCTGGGCAAGTTCACGCAATACCAGACCGCGACGTCGATTCCGCTGGCCGCCCAGAACGAGGGCGGCATTGCCGGCATCGGGGCGGGCCTGGCCGCCGGCGCGGCCCTGGGCCAGACCATGGCGCAGGGATTGGGCGCGGC
>DALZRX010000571.1:0-2820 GCA_032015805.1 Achromobacter sp. | reverse complement strand
CAGGATATGGCCGGCCTTGAAGCTGCCGTCGTCTTCGTAAAACACATACATGGTGGGGATCGTCCTGGGCGGCGGCCTCGCGCCGCCTTGCGCAGCTTTATGGGTGTTGAGAGTGAATTTCGATTATCAAGGGCGCACCGGCTTGCCGCCTAGGGCGAACTCAAGCACTTCCGGCATCCATTCCGAAAAATCGGAGAGGCCGTGGTCGCTGCCTTGCACGATACGCTGGCGGCAGCCGGCGTATCGGTCGCGCATTTCGCGCCAGTCCAGCACTTCGTCGCCGGTCGCGGCCACCAGAAAATACCGGTCGGGCTGCGTGATGCGCGGCGCGTGGATGGCGGCCAGTTCGTCCACATACTCGGGCAGAAAAACAAATGGCGCGCCGGAATGATACATGTGGTGCTCGCCGACCTGGGTGGCAAGGTCGCGCGCGGCGTGGACGGCCGGGTTCAGCAGGACGGCCTTGCAGTCCAGTTGTTCGGCGATCCAGGTGGCGTAGAAACCGCCGAGCGACGAGCCGATCACCGTCAGGTCGCGCGGTGAAGCGGCGCTCGCCAGCCGGTCGCGCGCCATGCCCAGCGCCAGATCGATGGCTTCGCGCGGGCTGGCGGGCAGTTGCGGGCAGGCCCAGTCGTCCGTCAGGCCGCGCGCGGCCATCGCGTCGGCCATCATGCGAGCCTTGAACGAGTCGGGCGAGGAGCGGAAACCGTGTAGATAGAGAATCATTGTTCGCTGTTTCCGTCTGCGTTGCGGGAGGCTGCCAGGCTGACGAACTCAGCCGCGCGCCTGCAGCGCATCCAGCAGCTTGCCGTGGATGCCGCCGAATCCGCCATTGCTCATGACCAGCACCTGGTCGCCCGAGCGTGCGGCGCCGGCGACGGCGTCCACCAGGGCGCCGATGTCATCGTAACTGGAAGCGCGATCGCCCAGGGGCGCCAGCACTTCGGCCGGATTCCAGCCCAACGCGTGTTTGCCTTCGCTGGCGCCGAAGCAGAACACCAGGTCGGCATCGGTCAGCGCTTCTGGCAGCCGTGCCGCCATGGTGCCCAGCTTCATTGTGTTGGACCGCGGTTCCAGCACGGCCAGGATGCGCGCGGGCCCAACCTGGCGGCGCAAGCCTTCCAGCGTGGTGGCGATGGCGGTAGGGTGGTGGGCAAAATCGTCGTAGACCTTGATGCCATTGACCGTGCCCCGCAGCTCCATGCGTCGCTTGACGCCGCCGAAACGGGTGAGGGCGTCGATGCCCTGTTCGACCGGCACGCCGACGTGCTCGGCCGCGGCCACAGTCGCCAGGGCGTTCATCCGGTTGTGTTCGCCGGTCATCGACCAGCGCACGACACCGGCGCGAACGCCGGCGTGCGTAATCTCGAATGCGCCATCGTCGTCGGGCGGCGAAGCCTGCCATTGTCCTTCGGGGCCGAACGTCACGGTATCGGACCAGCATCCTCGGGCAATCACGCGGTCCAGCGCTTCGGAGTGCGTGGGCCGGACGATGCGGCCCGAACCCGGAATCGTGCGCACGAGGTGATGGAACTGGGTTTCGATGGCGGCGAGATCGGGAAAGATGTCGGCGTGATCGTATTCCAGGTTGTTCAGGATGGCCGTTCGCGGGCGGTAATGAACGAACTTCGATCGCTTGTCGAAGAAGGCGGTGTCGTATTCGTCCGCCTCGATCACGAAGGGGCGGCGCGCCGGGTCGTAGCGGGCCGATACGTGCAGGTCCTGGGCCACGCCGCCGATCAGGAAATTCGGGGCCATGCCGGCGGCTTCCAGCACCCAGGCAAGCATCGAACTGGTGGTGGTCTTGCCATGCGTGCCGGCGACGGCCAGCACGTGCGCGCCCGGCAAGATGTTGTCGCCCAGCCATTGCGGACCGGACACATAGCGCGCCCCGGATTCCAGGATGGCTTCCATCAGCGGGTTGCCGCGGCTTACCACGTTGCCGATGACGTACAAGTCCGGCTTGAGCGACAGTTGGTCGGCGCCGAAACCTTCGATCAGTTCGATACCCTGTTCGGAAAGCTGGGTGCTCATCGGCGGATAGACGCCAGCATCGCAGCCGGTGACTTTGTGGCCGGCGGCGCGCGCGATCAGCGCCAGCCCGCCCATGAACGTGCCGCAGATGCCAAGTATGTGCAGGTGCATTGATAAATCTCCTGCCCTGCATTGTATATATAGCGGCACGACAAGCCGGCCCGCTGCAGATCCGGCGTAAAACGTCCGCAACGGTTATCATCGCGCCATGAATCGACGCCTACTCCTTTCCGCCGCCGTGGCGGTCGCCGCGACTGTCGCGGGCGGCTACACGCTGATGGGACGCAAGCCTCAGAATGCCCCGCAGCCCGCTGATGCTGGCGATCCGGTTGCCGCGCTGATGCAGATGCAGCTCCCGGACCTGAACGGCGCCTCGCATTCGCTGGCCGGCTGGAAGGGCCAGCCCATCGTGGTCAATTTTTGGGCAACCTGGTGCGCACCCTGCGTCAAGGAAATGCCCGCGCTCGACGCCTTGCAGAAAAAATATCCGCATGTGCGCTTTGTCGGCATCGGCGTCGATTCTGCGGCCAACATGCAAAAATTTGTCGAGAAAGTACAGGTTTCATACCCGCTTTGGGTAATCGGCGCTGGCGCTATCGATACGCTGCGCAAGCTCGGGAATCCCAGCGGCGGCCTGCCTTTTACTATTGTTTTCAACGCAGATGGCGGCATTAACAGGAAGATATTGGGCGAAGTGCAGCCTGATGACCTGGATCGGACCCTTGCTGGCCTGAAGGCGTAAGTCTGTTGGACAAATAGTAGGAATTGGCGTAAAAAGCTGGTTTA
>DALZRX010000570.1:0-2824 GCA_032015805.1 Achromobacter sp. | reverse complement strand
AGCAGTTCGAAGAAGCGTTCCGGCTTGCGCAATGCGTCGGCGCGCTCCATCAGCGCAAGCTGCGCATCGGCGCCGTCCGGACCGTCCGGCATGCCGTCCAGCGCGTCCAGCATGTCGGGCAGGAGGCGCGCGTAGTCGTTGCACTCGGTGGGCACGCGCATGCGTCGGCCAAGCGCCTCGCGCTCGGGCGTCAGGCGGCACATCAGCGCGTAGCGGCTCGCCAGCGGCAAGCCCTGTTGCGCGGCGCGGTCCACCTGCGGACCCACTTCATCCACGCCCTGCAGCTCGGGCATCACGCGCTCCAGCGCGCCGGAGTCGTGCAGCACGCCCAGCATGCGCGAGGGCGTCTCCGCCATCAGCCCGCGCGACAGTTCCTTCCAGACGCGTTCGGCCACCAGCGCATCGGCCTCGCCAGCGGCCACCATGCGGCGGCACAAGGCCATCGTTTCCGGCGCCACCCTGAAATCGCCAAAGCGCGCGGCAAAGCGGCCCAGCCGCAGGATGCGCACGGGATCTTCCTCGAACGCCTCGCCCACATGGCGAAAGACGCGCGCGCGCAGGTCATCGGCGCCTCCCAGCGGATCCACAAGCTTGCCGTCCTCGTCCTGGGCGATGGCGTTGACGGTGAGGTCGCGGCGGCGCAGGTCCTCTTCCAGCGTGACGTCCACGCCGGTATGGAACGTGAAGCCCTTGTAGCCACGCCCCGACTTGCGTTCAGTACGCGCCAGGGCGTATTCCTCTTTCGTGCGGGGATGCAGGAAGACGGGAAAATCACCACCCACCGGGATGAAGCCGCGGCGCGTCATGTCTTCCGGCGTGGCGCCCACCACGACCCAGTCGTGATCGCCCGGCGACAGGCCGAGCAGCGCATCGCGCACGGCGCCGCCGACGATATAGGCGCGCAGCCCCTCGGTGGCCGGGTCGCGCGTCATGGCGCGGCGGCGGTTTCGGTGCCAAGCGGCACGACGTTGCCCAGGCGTTCCTTCAACGATTGCGGCTGGCCGCTGAACATCGCCGCGTAATACGTGGCGTTGGACATCACGTTCTTGACGTACGTGCGCGTTTCCGTGAAGGGGATGGTCTCGGCGAAGATCGCGCCTTCGACGGGATGCGTGAAGGTCGAACGCCAGTTGCGGGGCCGGCCCGGGCCGGCGTTGTAACCCGCGCTGGCCAGCATCTGCGAGCCGTTCAGGTCGCGCAGCACGATGTTCAGGTAGTTCGTGCCCAGTTCGGTATTGGTATCGAAGTCGTTGACGCTGCTGGGCGTGAAATCGCTCATGCCGATCTTGCCGGCGACCCACTTGGCCGTGGCCGGCATCAGTTGCATCAGGCCGGAGGCGCCCACATGCGAGCGCGCGTCCATGATGAAGCGGGATTCCTGGCGGATCAGCCCGTACACCCATGCCGGATCCAGCGCGATGGCGTTGGCCTTGGCGGTGACCCGGCCCTCGAACGGCGCGATGAAGCGCTGGCTGAAGTCGAATTCCTTCTCGGTGCGATCCGACGTGTTGACCACACGGTCGTAGATGTTCTCGGCGCGGGCCAGTTCCGCGGCAGCCATGAGCTGGCGGTCGCTCATGCCGCGCAGGCTGAAGTTCCATTCGGGCACGGCTTCGGCACGCCAGCCTTGGCGGAACAGCAGCACGGCGCGCTGCAGGCCCGGGTTGGCGCGCGCCTCAGCGATTTCGCGGTCGCTGATGGGCGCGGGACGCGGCGGCACGTTGATGCGGCGGCCAAGCTCTTCAGCCGCGAGCTGACCGTAGAAATCGAAGCGGTCGGCAATGCTGGCGTAGGCCGCGTGCGCCTTTTCCTTGTGGCCCAGCGCGGCCTGGCCGCGGGCTTTCCAGTACACCCATGCGGTTTCCGATCGCTGCGAGGGCGGCATTTCGTCGATGGATTCGATCACCCACTTCCAGTCGATCTTGGGCTGGCGCAACGCCGCGCGCACCTTCCAGCCGGCGTTGTATTCCGTCATGCGGATGTGGCCGACCTCGCGGTACCAGTCGTTTGCGCGGCTGTCCAAGCCCAGCGCCGCGGTCAGCGCATACTGGCCCCGCACCCAGGCGAGATTCGACTTGGACATCGACTTGGCCCATTCGCGCCGCAGGTAGGAGTCGGCCACGTTGACATCCGAACGCGCCAGACGCGCCAGCGCGATGGTGACCAGTTCCTTTTCGTTGCGTCCCACGGGCATGCGATCCTGCCGCGTAAGCCACTTCATGGGGTCCTTCATGAGGACGTCGTAGGTCTTCACGTCGCCCGGCTCGAACATGTATTGCACGAACTTGCGCGCGTCGGTGGTCTTGTTGGCCTCGATGGCGTCGCGCAGTTGCGGCTCGAGCTGCTCCCAGCCCAGGATGCCGTCGGCCACGAGCTGGTCGTACAGCGCCCAGCATGCGCCGCCCGGCGCAAAGACGGCCATCGCCTGCGCGGCGGTGGCACGCTGGCCAGTCATGTGCTTGCCATCCAGGATGGCGCATTCGATCTGGGCGTTGCTGTTCCTGACCGGCGCCAGCTTGCGCACGGTTTCGAAGTCGCCGCTGCGGGCAGCGGCCAGCAGCCAGTCGCCGCGCAGGCGGTCGGCAAGGTAGGCGTCGCCGTTGCTGTTGATGAACTGCTGCAGGGACGCGACAGGACGGCCCGTGGCGGGCGGCGTCCAGAGCTGATAGCGCAGGAGCCAGTATTCGGGGTACATGCCCAGCGGATCGCCCTTGGCTTGCGGCACGAGGGCGCCCAGGACGGACCACTGCTTGCGGTTCATGGCCTCGCGCGCGGCGACCACGGCGGCCAGCGCGGGCGTATCCGCGGTGGGGGGCAGGCCCGC
>DALZRX010000569.1:0-2824 GCA_032015805.1 Achromobacter sp. | reverse complement strand
CGGGGTCGCCGAATTGCTGCCGCCCGGGCGGCGGCAATCGGCATATGGGCGGTGGTGCGTCGTGGCGGTGTTCGCTTCGCGCTGGCGGGGATCGGTTTGCTGGTGGTGCTCGCCGACGGGGAGGGGCGGTGATGGGCGGCGCGGGGGCGTGCTGCCACAGCTTGGCGATCTGTTCGCGCCGCCCATCGGGCATCCGGGTTCAAACGACGATTAGTGGCGACTGTGCTTGAGTGCTGGCTAGAACTTGAGTGTCGCAGCCACGCGCGAAGCGTGTGCCGCCGGTGTCTGACACCCGCGTGACGTGCACTTGGCCTGTAGCTGATCTCACAAGGGTGGCAGACACCTCCAAATGAAAAAGGCGCCGGCAAGAACTTCCTCGAAATGCAGCCACACGCGAAGCGTCATCGCCACGACGCAAGACGCCGCGTAAGCCCACGAAGGCCGCCCGCGCGGCCGCCCGGGGGCGGGCCCCGCAAGACGCTCCTCTCCCACCCCGCTGCTGATTAGAACCTCAAGAACCCGACTCGCCCCGACGCCCGTAAAGATTCATACGCAAAGCCCGGTGTGGCGTGGGCCTGGGGTGGGCGGGGCGTTTAGATGCGCCCGGCGGAATCCGAGGGCAGCCGCCGGAGGCGGCAACGAGGATGAGCACGGGGCACCGGAGCGAAGGCTCCGGACCGCAATCGGAGCCCCGCCCGCCCCAGGCTCACGACGCGCCGGGCGTCTAAAGAACCCCGACCGACCGTCACCACGACCACCCCCCAAAACCACCAACAAAATCACTGCCGCTGATAAACCTCACTCCCTTTCCGCACAAACTCCACCGACTTCTCCTCCATCCCCCGCTGCAGCGCTTCCTTCTCGCTGACGCCCTGCGCCGCTGCGTAATCCCGCACGTCTTGCGTGATCTTCATGCTGCAGAAATGCGGTCCGCACATGGAGCAGAAGTGCGCCACCTTCATCGAATCCTTCGGCAAGGTTTCGTCGTGGAATTCCTTCGCCGTGTCCGGGTCCAGCCCCAGGTTGAACTGGTCGTCCCAGCGGAACTCGAAGCGTGCCTTCGACAGCGCGTTGTCGCGGATTGCCGCGCCGGGGTGGCCCTTGGCCAGGTCGGCGGCGTGTGCTGCGATCTTGTACGTGATGATGCCGTCCTTCACGTCCTTCTTGTTCGGCAGGCCCAGGTGCTCCTTCGGCGTCACATAGCAGAGCATCGCCGTGCCATACCAGCCGATAAGCGCCGCGCCGATGCCGGACGTGATGTGGTCGTAGCCTGGTGCGATATCGGTCGTCAGCGGACCCAGCGTATAGAACGGCGCCTCGTGGCAGTGTTCAAGTTGCAGGTCCATGTTCTCCTTGATCATCTGCATCGGCACATGGCCCGGGCCTTCGATCATCACCTGCACGTCGTGCTTCCAGGCCACCTGCGTCAACTCGCCCAGCGTCTTCAGTTCCGCGAATTGCGCCTCGTCGTTCGCGTCGTAACCCGAGCCCGGCCGCAGGCCGTCGCCCAGCGAGAAGCTCACGTCGTACGCCTTCATGATTTCGCAGATGTCTTCGAAGCGTTCGTACAGGAAGCTCTCCTTGTGATGCGCCAGGCACCACTTCGCCATGATCGAACCGCCGCGCGAGACGATGCCCGTCATCCGATCCGCGGTCATCGGAATGAACGGCAGGCGCACGCCTGCGTGGATCGTGAAATAGTCCACGCCTTGCTCGGCCTGCTCGATCAGCGTGTCGCGGAAGATTTCCCAGGTCAGGTCCTCGGCCTTGCCGTCCACCTTCTCCAGCGCCTGGTAGATCGGCACCGTGCCGATCGGCACCGGCGAGTTGCGGATGATCCACTCGCGGGTTTCGTGGATGTGCTTGCCGGTGGACAGATCCATCACCGTGTCGCCTCCCCAGCGGATCGCCCACGTCATCTTTTCCACTTCCTCGCCGATGCCCGAGCTGACCGCGGAATTGCCGATGTTTGCGTTGATCTTCACCAGGAAGTTGCGGCCGATGGCCATCGGCTCCACTTCCGGGTGATTGATGTTGGCCGGAATGATCGCGCGACCGCGTGCGACTTCGGCGCGCACGAAATCCGGCGTGATTGCCGCGGGGATCGAGGCGCCGAACGATTGGCCTGGATGCTGGCGCAGCAGGCGCTTGACCATCTTCTCGCCGTCGGGGCCGCTGTCGCGCAGCGTTTGCAGATAGTGCTCGCGGCGCAGGCTTTCGCGGATCGCCACGTATTCCATTTCCGGCGTGATGATTCCGCGGCGTGCGTAGTGCATCTGCGAAACGTTTGCGCCGGACTTCGCGCGGCGTGGCGGGCGCTGCAGGTCGAAGCGCATCGCCGTCAGCTTGGGATCGGTCAGGCGCGATTTGCCGTAGTCGCTGGTCGGACCGGCCAGCAGCTCCGTATCGCCGCGCTCCTCGATCCAGGCGCGGCGCAGCGCCGGCAGGCCGCGGCGGATGTCGATCTTGACCTCGGGGTCCGTGTAGGGACCGCTACAGTCGTACACCGTCAACGGCGGGTTCTTTTCGCCGCCGAACATCGTCGGCGTGTCGTCCTGCTCGATTTCCCGGAAGGGCACGCGGATGTCGGGGCGCGAGCCCACTTCATACACGCGGCGGGATTTGGGCAGCGGCGCGACGGCAGCCGCGTCCACTTCGGCGGTGGCGGCCAAAAATTTGGGATTTGCGTTCATGGAAAGCTCCAAGCGAGTGGTTGGAGCCGATCGGGATGGACTCCCCCCAGGCGTGCGAAGACGCGTGGCGGGAATACGCTCCCAGCATCGGCATTATCCGTACTGGTACGAAGGGACTCTCTCAACACGTC
>DALZRX010000568.1:0-2827 GCA_032015805.1 Achromobacter sp. | reverse complement strand
CGGCCTTGGTGTTGGCTTCGGCTTCGGCGATGCGGGCTTGCGCGGCGCCGGTGTTGGGGACGGTCCAGGAGATCAGCGGGCCCACACTCCAACTGAAGGTGCCGCGGTCGCCAAACATGGCGGCGGGGCCGCCGGATGCGGCGGACAGGCCGAGCGTGATCTTCGGGTAGAGATCGGCCGTGGCGACGCCGATGCGTGCGGTGGACGCGGCCAAGGTGCGTTCGGCCTGGCGTATGTCCGGACGGCGGCGCAGCAGTTCGGCGCCGTCGCCGACGGGAATCGTCTCGGTCAGCTTGGGCGCGACGGCGCATTGCAGCAGCGCGGGCGAGATTTCGCCGGGTGTCTGGCCCGTCAAGGCCGCCAGGCGATAAAGGGCGGTGCGCTGCTGAGCCTGGAACGGGGGCAGGTTGGCCTGCAACTGTTCAAGCTGGCTGCGGGCGCGCGTGACGTCGAGTGTGGTGCCGCGGCCAGCGCGCTGCAGGCGGCTTACGGCGTCGAGTGATTCCTTTTGCACCTGCACCGAATGCTGCGCCGAGGCAAGCTGCATGCCGGCGGCGCACATGTTGGCGTAGGCGCGCGCGGTCTCGGCCGCGACCGTGACGCGGGTGGCGTCGTACGCAGCCTGCGCGGCCTGCGCGTCATCGGTGGAGGCTTCCACGGCGCGGCGGATCTGCCCGAAGAGGTCCACCTGGTACGACACGCTGGCGCCCGTCGAATAGGACCAGCGATTGGGAGGATCGATGCCGGGCTGCAGTTCTTGCAGGCCGGAGACATGGCCGAACGTGGGCGACGCGTTGACGCCGATCGTGGGCTGCTGCTGGGTCTTCGTCTCCTGCAGGGCGGCCTGGGCGCGCTCGAGGTTGGCGCTGGCGACACGCAGGTCGGTGTTCGCGGCCAGGGCCTTTTCGACCATGCCATCCAGCACGGGATCGTTATATAGGCGCCACCAGTGGCCGGGCACCGCCTCTTGCCGGTACACGTCGGCCTGCGCTTGCACGAAGGACGATTGCGCGCTCGGCCGCTGGGATACGGCCTCCGGCGGCACCTTGTAGTCGGGGCCCACGGAGGCGCATCCGGCCAGCGCGAGGGCCAGCGTCAGCGGAAGGAGGATTCTGGTTTTCATGGCAGGTACGGCTTGGCGTCGATAAGAAGTTGAGAGGTTCCGGAAAGAGGGTGGGGCCGTGCCCCGTCAGGAGGTGTGGGGTTCGGCGGCCTGGGCGGGGCGGTCGTCGACAGAGACGGTGGCGGTCTGTCCGGCGACCAGGCGCACGCCTTCGGGTACGGCGTCGATCTTCACGCGCACGGGTATGCGCTGCGCCAGGCGCACCCAGTTGAAGGTGGGATTCACGTTGGGGAGCAGGTTGGCGCCAGTGCTGCGGTCGCGGTCGGCGATGCCCATGGCGATGCTCTCGACGTGGCCGCGGATGTGGCGCGGTTCGCCCATGAGCGTCACGGTGACGGGATCGCCTTCGTGGATGCCGGGCAGCTTGGTTTCCTCGAAGTAGCCTTCGACGTAGAACGAACCGGCGTCAACCAGGGCCATCACTCCGCGGCCGGCGGTGGCGTAGGAGCCCGCGCGCAAGTCCAGGTTGGTGATACGGCCATCGCTGGCGGCGACAACGCGGCTTCGTTCCAGGTTCAGGCGGGCGGTGTTCAGTTGCACCTGTGCCTGCGCGAGGGCGGCCTCGGTCTGCTGCACCTTGGTCTGGCTTTGTTCGACGGCTTCAGCCGCGACGAGCTGGCCCAGCGAGCGGTTGCGCTTGGCGTCGCGCAGCGCCTGGTCGTGCGCAACCTGCTGCGATCGGACCGAGGCCTGGGCCTGGTCGTAGGCAAGCTGGAAGCGGGCCCGGTCGATCTCGAACAGCAGGTCGCCGGCCTTCACATCCTGGTTGTCGTGCACCGGCACGCTGGTCACGAGGCCAGAGACGTCGGGCGCGACCTGCACGACATAGGCCTTGACGCGGCCATCGCGCGTCCAGGGTTCGACTTCGTAATGGTCCCAAAGCTGCCAGCCGGCGTAAGCGGCGGCGGCGACGACGACGGCCGTCACTGCGAACTTGCCGATAGCAGCAGGGCGAAGGGCATTGGGGAGTTTCATACCTATCTCTGAAGAAAATATGGGGAAATGAGGGAGACGCCGTACAGCAGCACCACGAAAAGCGCCAGGTCAAAGAGCGCGGGATGCCACACCAGGCGATACAGTCCGGCGCGCGCCAGCACGCGGCGCACGCCCCAGGCCACGGCCAGGGTGACGACGCCCAGCACGAGCAGCCAGGGGAAATAAATGCCGTAGAGATTGAATTCGCCAATCATGATGCTTGGCCCTCCAGGGTCGGATGGGCGGGTTGGTAATCGGCCGCGTCGGGGAAGAAGGCGCGGCGGATGCCAACCAACGCCACCACGGCGCGGTCGCGCGCGGTGGGGCCTTGCGGCGTGGCGGCAACGCTGCACAGCGCGCGATCGATCTGCGCCAGGAACTCGGGCGTCTTGTCCTGCATGCGCCCCGACGAACGGACTTTGAAGAATTGCGCCAGGCTGTTCAGCACCGGCTGGATCGTGGGCTCGGCCATCGGCAGATGGCGGCGCGCCCGCTGAAGCTCGGTGATGTCACGGCCCACGCGCAGGTCCTTCAGCGCGTCGGCGGCCACCAGGTCGTCGGGCCGCTCGGCCATCGCCAGGCGCGGTTGCAACAGGCCGATGCGATCCAGCATGCGGGCGGTGTACGTATGGCGCGAGGGCGCGCGGGGTGAGCCGGCCAGCGTCGCCAGTTCTTTCCAGTTGGCGGCCTGGATGCGGCGCGCGCTCCAGTCGGCGCTGACGGTGCGGA
>DALZRX010000567.1:0-2830 GCA_032015805.1 Achromobacter sp. | reverse complement strand
CGCCACGCCTGCGCGCGTGGGCGGCTGGCTGGCGCTGGCGTTGCTGATCATCGTGCTGGACCAATTGACGAAGGTCTACTTCAACACGTCATTCCAGTACGGCGAGCGGGTCAACATCCTGCCCTTCTTCGATTTCACGCTGGTGTTCAACCGTGGCGCGGCGTTCAGCTTCCTCGCCTCCGAGGAAGGCTGGCAGCGCTGGCTGTTCACCGGGCTGGGATGCGTGGCCGCGGTGGTCATTGTCTGGATGTTGCGGCGCACGCACGGCCAGCCACGGTTCAGCCTGGCACTGACGCTGATCCTGGGCGGCGCCATTGGCAACGTCATCGACCGCGTGGTGTATGGCCACGTGGTGGACTTTCTGCTGTTCTACTGGAACGACTGGCAGTTCCCCGCCTTCAACCTGGCGGATGTCGGCATCACGTGCGGCGCGGTGCTGCTGGTGCTGGACGAACTGCTGCGCGCCCGCAAGCCGCAAGCCTGACGGGACTGCGGGGCTTCGCGCCCCGCCCCGCCCGGCTGCGGCTTTCGTCCGTTTGATGCCCCCTCTCACGCATGACAAACGGCGCATTGCGGCAATGCAGAATAAAATCCCCTTCAATTCCTCGATTACGCGGCGCTGAACCCGCCGCCCCGTCCTCATGCTCGATCTCGCCCGCAAACGCATCGTCCTCGGCCTGACCGGGGGCATCGCCTGCTACAAAATCGCCGAGCTGGTGCGGCGCATGACCGAACAAGGCGCCACGGTGGACGTGGTGATGACCGAGGCGGCCACGCACTTCATCACGCCCGTGACCATGCAGGCGCTTTCGGGCCGCCCGGTGTTCGTGGACGCCTGGGACGCACGCGTCCCCAACAACATGGCGCACATCGACCTGACGCGCGGCGCGGACGCTGTGCTGATTGCGCCCGCCAGCGCCGACTTCATGGCCAAGGTGGCCCACGGCATGGCCGACGACCTGCTGTCCACCCTGTGCCTGGCGCGCGCCTGTCCGCTACTGGTGGCGCCCGCCATGAACCGCGAAATGTGGGCCAACCCCGCCACGCAACGCAACGTCGAACAGCTCCGCGCGGACGGCGTCACGGTGCTGGGTCCGTCGGCCGGCGAACAGGCCTGCGGCGAAACCGGCGACGGCCGGATGCTCGAGGCCCATGAGCTTCTGACCGACCTGATCGCCTTCTTCCAGCCCAAGCTGTTGGCCGGCCGCCACGTGCTGCTGACCGCCGGCCCCACGTCCGAACCCGTGGACCCGGTGCGCGTGCTGAGCAACCGTTCTTCCGGCAAGACGGGCTACGCGCTGGCGCGCGCCGCCCGCGAGGCCGGCGCCCGGGTCACCCTCATCACCGGCGCCACGTTCCTGCCCATCCCGCGCGGCGTGACGGCGTTATCCGTCACCACCGCGCGCCAGATGCATGACGCCGTCATGGCCAGCGTGGGCGACGCCGACATCTTCATCGCTGTCGCCGCAGTGGCCGATTGGCGCGTAAAGAACGTCAGCACGCAAAAACTCAAGAAAACCAGCGAAGGCGGCGGCGCGCCGTTGATGGAATTCGAGCCCAACCCGGACATCCTGGCTGAAGTTGCCAAGCTCGAGAACGGCCCGTGGTGCGTAGGCTTTGCCGCCGAAACCGAAAAGCTGGCCGAGCACGCCGAAGCCAAGCGCACGCGCAAAGGCATCCCGCTGCTGGTCGGCAACCTTGCGCACAAGGTCATGGACGCCGACACCACCGAGCTGGTGCTGTTCGATGCGCAAGGCACGCACCCGCTGCCGGCTGGCAACAAGCTGGACGCCGCGCGCCGCCTCATCGCCGAAATCGCCGCGCGCATGCCGGCCTGACGCGACGACACATCAAGCTGCGCCAAGCCTTCACGCGCCGGCGGCTCCATTCGTTCGCTGCATCCATTCGTTCGCCGCAATAAAAAACGCCAGCCCTCTCGGGTCTGGCGTTTTGCTTTGCAGCTGCCGAGCCGGCGTGCGGCGCGTTACTGTTCCAGGCTGATGTTCGCGGCCTTGACGATGTCGCCCCATTGCTTGCGGTCGTTTTCCAGGAACTCGCCGAATTTCTCGGGCGTCATGCCGGTGACGGGCTCCGAGCCCAGGCCGGCCATTTTCTCGATGAGCGCGGGCTGCTTCAGCACGTCCTGCAGCGCGGCGTAATAGGCGGCCAGCACGTCGGCAGGCAGACCGGCCGGCGCGAACACACCCTGCCACGTCGGCATGTCGAAACCCTTCAGGCCCTGCTCGTCCAGCGTGGGCACGTTGGGCAACTGGGCGGCGCGCTTGATCGAAGCCACGGCGATCGCCTTGACCTTGCCTTGCGAGGCCAACGGCGCGGCCGTCGAGATGTTGTCCATCGTCATGGCGATATGGCCACCGAGCAGATCGGTGATCACGGGGGCAGCGCCGCGGTAGGCGGCATGCGGCACCTTGACGCCCAGCTTGTACAGCATCGTCTCTGCAATCAGGTGGTTGGAGATGCCGACACCAGCCGTGCCGTAGGTGGCGGTCGGGGTCTTCTGGAAGTACTCCTTCAGTTCAGCCAGATTGTTCGCCGGCACGTCGTTGTTCACGAGGACCACATTGGGCTGCACGGCCGCCAGCGAGATGGGCGTGAAGTCGGCGGGCTTGTAGTTGGTGCCCTTGGGGTTCAGTACATGGGTGATGGCCATGGAGCCGGCTGCGGCGATGCCGATGGTGTAGCCGTCGGCGGGCGCCTGGCTCAGGCGGTAGGCCATGATGTTGCCGCCTGCGCCAGCCAGGTTTTCAACGACGACCGGCTGGCCCAGGCGGGCGGACAGAGGCTCGGCCAGCAGGCGCGCCAGCGTATC
>DALZRX010000566.1:0-2844 GCA_032015805.1 Achromobacter sp. | reverse complement strand
TGCGCCACCGGCAGCGACGGCGAGCCGCTGCGCGTGCTGCGGCGCACGTTGGGCGGTTACGCGCGGCACGCCAACTTTGGCGGGCTGATGGTCGTGGGGTTGGGCTGCGAAACCAACCAGATCGGCGGGTTGATGGAACAGGAACACCTGCGCGAAAGCGGCATGCTGCACACATTCAACATCCAGGACACCGGCGGCACGCGCAAGACCGTGGCGCGCGGCATCGAACTGGTCGAGCGCATGCTGGACCAGGCCAATCGCGTCGAACGCCAGGCCGTGCCCGCCAGTCACCTGACCGTGGGTCTGCAGTGCGGCGGGTCGGACGGCTATTCCGGCATCAGCGCCAATCCGGCGCTGGGCGCCGCGGTGGACCTGCTTGTCCGCCACGGCGGCACGGCCATCCTGTCCGAGACGCCCGAGATCTACGGCGGCGAGCACCTCTTGACCCGCCGGGCCGAGACGCCCGCCGTGGCGGATAAGCTGCTGGCGCGCGTGCGCTGGTGGGAAGAGTACTGCGCCCGCAACGATGCCGAGATGGACAACAACCCGTCCGCGGGCAACAAGGCCGGCGGCCTGACCACCATCCTGGAAAAATCGCTGGGCGCGATCGCCAAGAGCGGCACGACCAACCTCACCGACGTCTACGAGTACGCGGAGCCGGTGCGGTCCCGCGGGCTGGTCTTCATGGACACGCCGGGCTATGACCCCGTGTCCGCCACCGGGCAGGTGGCAGGGGGCGCCAACCTGATCTGCTTCACCACCGGCCGCGGGTCCGCCTATGGCTGCGCGCCCGCGCCGTCGCTCAAGCTGTCCACCAACACGGCACTATGGCAGCGCCAGTCCGACGACATCGACATCAATTGCGGTGAAGTCGTCGACGGCGCGCAAAGCGTGGCGCAGATGGGCGAGCGCATTTTCCAGCTCATGCTGCAGACGGCGTCGGGCCGGCGCACCCGCAGCGAGACGCACGGCTACGGGCAAAATGAATTTGTTCCGTGGCAACTGGGCGCGGTGATGTAGCGAAGACGGCTCGGGGCATGCTATACCCTGGCGTCGCCCCTTTTTGGCATTGCGCACCCATGCTTGAACGTTTGAACTCGGAGTCATTGCCGCGTCTGCCCGCCGACGTGGAAAAGCCCAGCTACGATCGCAGCCGGCTGACGCCGGGCATCGTTCACCTGGGGCTGGGCGCCTTTCACCGGGCGCACCAGGCGGTGGTCACGGATCAGGTCATGCAGGCCAGCGGCGACCTGAGCTGGGGCATCCTGGGCGTGTCGCTGCGCCACCCCGCCACGCGCGACGCGCTAACGCCGCAGGATGGCCTGTACACGCTGGCCGTGCGCGACGCCGGCCCAGACGGCCAGGATCGCGAACAACTGCGCATCGTGGGCTCGGTGCTGCGTGTGATGGTGGCGGACGAAGACCCCAATGCGGTCCTGGAACGCATCGCCTACCCGCAGACCCGCATTGTCAGCCTGACCGTCACGGAAAAGGGCTATAGCCACGAACCGGTCACAGGGCACCTGCGCTGGGACGACCCGGACATCCTGCACGACCTCGAAAACCCCATCCGGCCGCGCAGCACCATCGGCATCCTGGTCCACGGGCTGGCCTTGCGCCGAGAGCGCGACCTGCCGCCGGTCACGTTGATGTCCTGCGACAACCTGCGCGGCAACGGCGACACGCTGCGCAGCCTGGTGCTGGCGTTTGCGCTGCGGGTGGACGTGACCCTGGCCGACTGGGTCGACCGGCACTGCACGTTCCCGAATTCCATGGTCGACCGCATCGTGCCGGCCACCGAAGACCAGGACCGTCGGCGCATCGCCGAACGCCTGGGCGTCGAGGACGCCTGGCCGGTGCTGGGCGAGCCCTACCTGAACTGGGTGATCGAAGACAAGTTCGCCGCCGGCCGTCCCGCCTGGGATTTGCTGGGCGGCGCGACCTTCGTGGGCAATGCGGCGCCCTATGAACGCCTGAAGCTGCGCATGGTGAGCGGGCCGCATTCGGCGCTGGCCTATCTGGGCGCGATGCTGGGCCTGCACACCATGGCAGACGCCGCCAACACGCCGGCGCTGCGCGCCTTTGTCGAAGCCATGATGCGCGAGGAGATCGCCCCGACCCTGCGCGGCATTCCCGATGCAGGGCTGGTGGAATACCGCCTGCGGTTCCTGGAGCGGATATCCAACCGGGCGCTGCCGCATCCGCTCTCGCAGATCGCGATGGACGGTTCCCAGAAGCTGCCGCAACGCTTGCTCGATACGATCCGCGACCGTCTGCGGGCCGGCCACGGCATCGAGCGGCTGTGTCTGGCGGTGGCGGCCTGGTTGAACTACCTGCGCGGTGAGGACGAGCAGGGCGGCGCCTACGAGATTCAGGATCCGATCGCGGCGCGCCTTGACCGCCTGTTGTCTCGCGCCGAGGTGGCCGCGCATGCCGCCAAGCCTTCGCAGGCTGCGCAGCGGCGCGCGATGGTGCTGGCGCGCTTCAAACCGGTGTTCGGCGACCTGGGCGACTCCGCCGAGTTTGTCGCCGTGCTGACTAGACATCTCGAAGCGCTGCGCGAGCACGGCGTGCTCCATGCCGTGCAGGCGGCCACCTAGAGGACAAGACATGAACGCCGACAGCCGCGTGACCGCCGCCGATTGGGAACGCTGGGCCGAGGCGTGCCTGCTGGCCCAGGACTTTTCCGTGGACGACGCGCGCTGCCTGGCGCAAAGCCTGGCGCAGACCAGTCTCTGGGGTATCGATTCGCATGGCATCGCGCGTCTGCCGCACTACCTGAATCGCGTGGCGCACGGCTCCGTTCTGGCCCGGCCCAGCATCCGCATCGAGCGCACGGGGCCG
>DALZRX010000565.1:0-2852 GCA_032015805.1 Achromobacter sp. | reverse complement strand
CGACGCCGCGTGCCCGAACGCCGTGACGGCGGCGTCGCGGTCAGGGCTGGACTGCAACGGCGAAAAACGGCGGCCAATGCGTTCCACGTAGCGCCAGGCCTCGCGATGTTCCGCCGCGCGTTCGAACCATTGCTGCCATTGCTGCCGCTCAGCGGGCGATGCCTCGCCGGACCGCAGCAGCGCATACCATTCGGCCGCCTGCTCCATCACGCGATGCGAGGGCTCCCGCGCCTGCACGGCGCTCATGCGGCGGCTGCCTGCGGCGCGGCCAGAGGCTCAGCGCAATCACCGGCCGCCAGTCGCGCCTCCAGCTTCATGCAGCACAGCATGGCCTGGGAGACATACTTGCGGACCATGCGCGACGACACGCCCAGCACGTCGGCCACTTCCTGGTCGGTCATCTCGCAGGCCACCGCCATGACGAAGGCGTGGGCGGCCTTGGGCGGCAGTCCCCGCAGCATGGCGTCGATCTCGCCCAGGGCCTGCAACACCATCGCCTGGTCTTCGGCCGACGAAACCGTGGGTTCGGGCTGCGTCGCCAAGGCATCGAGCCACGCCTGCTCCAGGTCGCGGCGGCGCCACAGGTCGATGCACATGCCGTTGGCCATCCGGCGCAGATAGGTTCTGGCGTGGCGGGCGTTGTCGAACTTGCACGGACGCGTCAACAGGCGCACGAACGCGTCGTGCGCCAGGTCGGCGGCATCCGCCGCATTGCCCAGGCGCCAGTGCACCCAGGCCTGCAGCCAGCCGTGGTGATTGCCATACAGGCTCTCGAAGTCCTGGGATGCCCCTTCCGATCCGCTCACGATCCCGCCCGCGCGCCACACCGCTCGCATCACCATTAATGCGAACGGTTATCAATTAACAAAGGGCAGATTATGGACTGCCACGACGGGATTTGGCAACGGGGGATTGGGCGATAATCCTGCAGCCTGATCGGGCAGGCAATGCCGGCATACAGCGCCAAAGGAAGCAATGAACTGGGACGATGCAAGGATCTTTCTGGCGCTGCAAAGGGAAGGCACGCTCCGGCGCGCCGCGCGCGTGGCCGGCGTGGACCAGGCCACGATCGGGCGGCGCATCGCCACGCTGGAACATACCTTGGGCGCCACCCTGTTCCTGCGCAGTTCCACGGGCTACACCCTGACGCCCACCGGCGAAAGCGTGCTGCGCGCCGCCGAACGCATGGAGCAGTTCGCCCATGACCTGGTGCGGCAGGCGCAGGGAACCGACGGGCGGCTGGAAGGCGAGGTCAAGGTCGCGACGACCGACTCGCTGGCGATGGAGTTCGTCATACCGGCCATCGCGGCCCTGCATGCCCGGCACCCCGGCGTGCGAGTCAGGCTGAGCGTGTCGACCCAGATGGCCAATCTTGCCCGCCGCGAAGCGGACATCGCCATTCGCAACGTCAAGCCGGAAAACCCGGATCTCATCGTCCGGCAACTGGCCCGCTGGCCGGTGGGCCTGTACGCCAGCGACGCGTATCTGGAACGACGGGGCGCGCCCGCCGAGGGCCAGGGCTTGCGCGGACACGACCTGGTGTATTACCAGCCCTACCTCGAAGGCGGCCGCGCGCCCACCCTTGTCGGCGAACCGGCGCAAGACGGTTGCATCGTCGCCACGGCCAATTCCAGCCTGATGCTGCGCGGCATGATCGCAGACGGTATCGGCATCGGCGAGCTCCCCGTGCCCATGGCCGAGCGCGGCGGACTCGTCCGCCTGTGGCCCGAGCGCGAACGAGCCGGCGGCTTTCCGGTGTGGCTGGTGACCCACCAGGACTTGCGGCACACCGCCCGCATCCGGGCCTTCATCGATGCCGTGGCCGGCCAGTTCGAGCCGCCGTCTCCCTAGCTGAAGCTGCTGCATTTTTGCATTGGTAAAACCGCAAATTGCTGCGTGATTGCGGCACTGGCGCTCCCTATACTTTTTCGCATGCCGGACGATCGTGCCCGGCCTTCGAAGGGAGAGGTTCCCCATGTCGCATCCATCCACCGTTGCGCCCCCCGCGGTCGCAACCCACGCCTGGCGATACGTGCTTGCCGGTTTCGCCGCCAGCCTTGCCAGCATCGGCCTGGCCCGCTTCGCCTACGCGCCCCTCGTCCCCGCGCTGATTCAGGCGCACTGGTTTTCCTCGTCAAGCGTGGTGTTCCTTGGCGCCGCCAACCTGACCGGCTACCTGGTGGGCGCACTCATCGGCCAGCCCCTGGCGCGGCGTTTCTCCAGCATGCCGGTCCTGCGGGCCATGATGGTCCTGGTCACGCTGGCCTTCGTCGCGTGCAGCCAACCGCTCTCCATCGGCTGGTTCTTCGGCTGGCGCCTTGCCTCGGGGATCGCCGGTGGCGCCATCATGGTCCTGGCGGCCGCGACCATCCTGCCGCACGTGCCGCGCGAGCGGCGCGGCCTGGCGGGCGGCGCCATCTTCCTCGGAATCGGCGTAGGCATCGCCGGTTCCGGCACGGTCGTGCCGTGGCTGCTGGGCATGGGTCTGCAGGCCGCGTGGCTCGGCCTTGCCGCCATATCGGCCGCCCTGACGTTGCTGACCTGGCAGGCGTGGCCGGCCCATGGCGTCGCCTCGCGTCCGCTGCCGGCCACGCCGCACTCGACGGCCAGTGCTCACGGGCGTTCCGATCATCGCGCCGGCGTGGTCCTGTTGTTCGGCCAGTATGGGCTGATGGCGGTGGCGCTCGTCCCCGCCATGGTCTTTCTGGTGGACTTCGTCCAGCGCGGCCTGGGCGCGGGCGCTGCCGCCGGGGCGCACTTCTGGATTCTCTACGGCATCGGCGCAATGATGGGGCCGCCGCTCTATGGCTGGCTGGGCGACCGGCTCGGCCCGCGCCAGGCGCTGCGCGTCG
>DALZRX010000564.1:0-2854 GCA_032015805.1 Achromobacter sp. | reverse complement strand
GGTCGCGGGCGGCGGCCAGCGGCGCCAGCGCGCGTCTCAGGTGCCGCAGCCGGTAAGGCTGGCCGACGATGTAGGGATGCAGCGCGATGCCCATGACCAGCGGCTGGCGGACCGCCTGCGCGCGCATTTCCTCGAACTGGTCAAGGATCATATCGGCAAAATCGCGTGCGTCCATCTTGCGGCCCATGATCATCGGAATGTCGTTGAGCTCCTGCGGATAGGGAATCGCCCACAGATCGCCCGCGCGGGTACGCATGCGCATGGGCTGGTCGTCGTGGCACCAATTAAGCGTGTAACGGTAGCCCGCCTCGGCCAGCAGGTCGGGCGTGGCATGGCTTTCCGAGATCCAGGGCGACAGCCAGCCCGCCGGCTCGCTGCCCGCATGCCGCAGGATGCGGTCGCGGCAGTGCGCAAGCAGCGCCCTTTCCTCATCTTCGGGCAAGCCTCCCTGCCGGTGCGCGTTGCTGTAGCCATGGCCGATCAGCTCGTCGCCGCGCGCGCGGAAGGCTTCCACAAGTTCGGGGCAATGCTCGTACAGCGCGGTGTTGATCAGCACGCCGGCCGGCAGGCGCAATTCGTCGAAGAGTTCCAGGCAGCGCCAGGCGCCGACGCGATTGCCGTATTCGCGCCAGGCGTAGTTCAAGACGTCCGGATGGGGCGATGCCGGGCCCAGTTCCGCCCCCAGGCCTTGCCCGAAGGCGAAGTGCTCGATGTTGAATCCCAGATAGACAGCCAGGCGCGCGCCGTTGGGCCAGGCGTAATCGGTCCGGCCGGCGATGGCCCGGTACGGAAACCGGCCGTGGCAGGCCAGGGGTTCGGGCGTCCAGGCGGATTCGCCGTCGCGCCCCGGTTTAGTGCTTTGAAGCGAGGATGGATTCATTTTGGTGCAAATCCCGATGCATGATTGTGAACAAAATCGCTGACGTTTTGGCGACAAAATCCCCGATCGGCGTATACACATCGCGACCTGCGGCGCCCTCGTCCTCGCTGAGGCGGCGAGGCGTTGGGAACACGAGGCAATCGGCGCGGCACATATGGCATGGATCTTGCATAAGGGAACGGAGCAGCACTTAACCCCATGCAAGATTCATTCCACTTTTTCAGGAGTGCCCCGATGACCCCGACCCGTCGTTCCTTCATGCGCTGTGCGGCTGCCGCCGCCCTCTTCGCCGCGGGCCTCGCCACGCAGCCGGCGCTGGCCGCGGACCCGATCAAGATCGGCCTGATCACCGCGTTGTCCGGGGAGTCGGCGCGTGCGGGCGAAGCGCTCACGCGCGGCATCACCGTGGCCATCGATGAGATCAACGCGCGCGGCGGCCTCCTGGGCGGACGCCAGGTCGTGCTGGTGCGGCGCGACGACGAAGGAAATCCCGCCAAGGGCATGGCCGCCGCGCGCGAGCTCATCTTCAAGGAAAAGGTCGCCGTCCTTTTTGGCGGCCTGGACACGCCGGTCTCCATGGCCATCGTGCCGATCGTGAACCAGGAAAAGGTACCTTTCATGGGGCCGTGGGCCGCCGGCACCGCCATCACGCAGAACAAGGGCAATCCGAACTTCGTGTTCCGCGTGTCCGCGATGGACGAGATCGTCGACAGCGCAATGGTCCAGTACGCGCAAAAGACCTTCCAGAGCGCCAAGCCCGGCATGATCCTGGTGAACAACCCCTGGGGCGAATCCAACGAAAAGGGCCTGAACGCCGCGCTGGCGACGGCCAAGATCGCGCCCGCGGGTGTTGAAAAATTCCAGCCCAACGACCTGGACATCGTTCCGCAGTTGAGCCGCCTGAAGGCCGCGGGCGCGGACACGCTGTTCCTCGTCGGCAATGTGGGGCCCTCCGCGCAGGTGGTGAAGTCGCTGGACCGCATGGGCTGGAAAGTGCCCGTGGTGTCGCATTGGGGTCCGGCCGGCGGCCGCTTCACGGAATTGGCGGGCCCCAACGCCAAGAACGTGCACTTCGTGCAGACCTACAGTTTCTTCGGCAAGCAGGGGCCGGTGGGCGACAAGGTGATGCAGGCGCTCAAGACCAAGTATTCCGATATCAAGGGACCGCAGGACATCACGCCGGCCGTGGGCGTGGCGAACGCCTACGACGGCATGCAGCTCGCCGCACTGGCCATCGCGCAGGCCGGCTCCACCGACGGGGACGCGGTGCGCCAGGGCTTCTACAAGATCGGCAAGTACGACGGCTTGATCAAGACGTATGAGCAGCCTTTCACGCCTGCCTCGCACGACGCGCTGCGCGAGGACGACTACGTGTGGACGCAGTTCATCGACAACCGCATCCTGCCCGTCAAGGGCGGGCAGTAACGCGGCCGGACCACGCGGGGAGACGCGCATGTTGTTGATGTCCGCCATCGTCAGCGGCCTGGGGCTGGGAAGCATGTACGGCCTGATGGCCCTGGGCTTCTACCTGACCTACGCCGTGTCCGGCACGGTGAACTTTGCCCAGGGCAGTTCCATGATGCTGGGCGCCGTGCTGACCTACACGTTCGCCCAGACGCTGGGCTGGCCGCTTCCCTTGGCGTTGGCCTTCGCGCTTGCATTGTGCGCGCTCTACGGCCTGGTCGTGGAGCGGCTGGCGGTCAGGCCCTTTGCCAGCCGCGGCTCCAACGCATGGCTCATGTCGACGGTGGCGCTGGGCATCGTGCTGGACAACGTGGTCATGTTCACGTTCGGCAAGGAGCCGCGCAGCCTGCCGTCGCCGCTGGCCCAGTCGCCGCTGGAAATCGGCGGGCTGGGTCTGGGCATCTACCCGCTGCAGTTGCTGATTCCCGTGGTCGGCCTGGCGCTGGCGGCCGCGTTGCACACGCTGTCGCGCCGCACCCGCTGGGGCGTGGCGCTGCTGGCGGTCGTGCA
>DALZRX010000563.1:0-2860 GCA_032015805.1 Achromobacter sp. | reverse complement strand
GGCGCTGATCGGCGACGCGGACGCGCAGCGGCTGTTGATCATGACGTCGGCCACGCACGGTGTGGAAGGCTTTTGCGGATCGGGCTGCCAGCTTGCGCTGCTGGATGACGCGCCCATGCTGGAGCGCGCCCGCCAAGCGGGTGTGGCGCTCTTGCTGGTGCACGCCGTCAACCCATACGGCTTCTCGTGGATTGCGCGCACGGACGAGGGCAACGTGGACCTGAATCGCAATGCCCAGCCCTTTGATGGCCGGGCGCTGCCGGTCAATCCGGGCTATGGCGACATTCACGGTCTGTTGTTGCCGCAGGAATGGCCGCCGACCGAGCAGAAC
The DNA here is from genome assembly GCA_032015805.1 of Achromobacter sp. GTDB lineage: Bacteria > Pseudomonadota > Gammaproteobacteria > Burkholderiales > Burkholderiaceae_B > Achromobacter. The sequence goes on along the minus strand of DALZRX010000563.1, from coordinate 2,529 downwards.
CGCCAGGCCATCGCGCGGCATATCGAGGCGCATGGCCTGGCCGCCACCACGCAGGCGGTATCGCGTGGGCAGTACACGCATCCCGACGGGCTGTTCTATGGGGGCGCGCGCCATTCGCCGTCGTTGCTGCATCTGCGGGACATCCTCCGCACCCACGCCAGCGGCCACGCGCACATCGGCTGGATCGACGTGCATACGGGTCTCGGGCCGCGCGGGCATGGCGAAAAGATCTACGCCGGGCGGCGCGACGACATGGAAGTGACGCGCGCGCGGCATTGGTGGGGCAGCGATATCGCGGTGCCCTACCAGGGCAGTTCCGCGTCGGTGGACATCACCGGCCATCTGGCCGGGCTGATTTACGAAGCCTGTCCCGACTCCCAGCCGACCTTGATGGCGCTCGAGTTCGGCACCTTGCCGTGGCAAGAGGTGGTGCAGGCGCTGCGCGGGCGCAATTGGCTGCGGGCCCATCCCGATGCCGGCGACGCATTACGGCGGGACATCCTGCAAGCGACGTTGGACGCTTTCTACTGCGGACAGGCGGATTGGCACGGCATGGTGCTGGGCCAGAGCCGCGTCGCGGTGCTGCAGGCGGTGTGCGGCTTGCAGGCCGCGCGGTAGGTACATGCGGCATGGCCGGTGTCACCCGCCGCAGCGTTACGCTGCCTCGGGTTGCACCGCGCGCAGGGCTACCGCAGGGATAACCCGCGACTTTCGGCGTGTCGTGGGTTATCCCTACTTGAGCCGCGCAGCAACCACTCGATATGCTTGGTTAACCATAGGGACCAGAGAGTCTCCGGAGGAGTTTCAAACCGAGCCGGCAGTTGCTGAAAGGAACCGGATTTGCATAATGCGCCTCCTTTGGACACAGCCGTCGCGGTCTCGCGGGAAAAGCCATTGCGCGTGATCCCGTGGGCCACGTGGCTGCACCGTGTTTTCGTCGTCCTCATGTATGCGTTCATGCTCAGCCCCATCGTGCTGGTGGTCTGGCTGAGCTTTTTCAAGGACGCCATCCTCTATTTCCCGCCGTCGGGCTACACGCTCTCCTGGTACGTGAAGGCCTGGGAAAATCCCGCGTTCGCCAACGGCTTCATCTTCAGCCTGCAGGTATCGCTGGTGGCCGCGTTCATCGGCGTGACGATGGGCGTGCTGGCGGCCGTGGCCATCGCGCGATACCGCTTCAGCGGCAGCAAGGGCGTCAACACGCTGCTGCTCTCACCGCTGCTGATTCCCGGCATCGTCGCCGGCGTGGCTGTCTACCTCTTCTACCTGCGCGCCGAGAACGTACTGGACCAGGACCTGGTCGGAACCTTCGGCGGCCTGGTCATCGCGCACGTGTGCCTCACCATTCCGTGGACAGTGCGGCTCGTCACGGCCGGCATGGCCGGGCTGGACGGCTCTATTGAGGAAGCCGCGCGCAACCTTGGCGCCAGCGCGCCGAAGGCCTTCATGCGCGTGACGCTGCCGATGCTGCGGCCCTCCATCGTGGCCGCGGCCCTGTTCAGCTTTGTCGTGTCGTTCGAGAACCTGGAGCTTTCGTTGTCGCTGGTCGGCCCGGGGCGCACCACACTGCCGATCGCGATCATGCAATACCTCGAATTCAACCTGGACCCGACCATCGCGTCGGTGGCCTCGGTGCAAATCCTGCTGTTGGGCATCATCATGCTTGTGACCGACCGCTATGTGAAACTCAGTCAGGTGGTGTAAGAAATGGCGAAGGTCTCAATCGAAAACATCCGCAAGCAATTCGGTGCGGCGGTCGCGGTGTCGGATTTTTCCCTGGAAATCGCCGAAGGCGAACTGGTGACCTTCCTGGGGCCCAGCGGCTGCGGCAAGACGACGACGCTGCGCATGATCGCGGGCTTCATCACGCCGACTTCAGGGCGCATTCGCATCGGCGAAACCGACGTTACCCGGTTGCCCGTGCACAAGCGCGACACCGGCATGGTGTTCCAGCGCTACGCGCTCTTTCCGCACATGACGGTGGCCGAGAACGTGGCGTTTGGCCTGGAAATGCACAAGGTGCCCAAGGCCGAGCGCGACGCGAAGATCCGGCGGGTGCTGGACATGGTGCGCATGACGGAACTGCGCGATCGATACCCGCGCCAGTTGTCCGGCGGCCAGCAGCAGCGCGTGGCGATTGCCCGGGCGCTGGCGATCGAACCCAAAGTGTTCCTGCTGGACGAGCCGTTGTCGAATCTGGATGCCAAGCTGCGCCTGGAAGTGCGCGAGGAAATCCGCGCACTGCAGCGGCGCCTGGGCTTGACCACCGTGTTCGTCACGCACGACCAGGAGGAGGCGTTGGCGATCGCGGACCGCATGGCCATCATGCATGACGGCATCGTGCAGCAGGTGGGCGCGCCCGACACGCTGTACGAGCAGCCCGCCAACCTGTTCGTGGCGGACTTCCTGGGCAAGATGAATGTCTTCACGGGACGCGGGCAGGCCGACGACCAGTTCGAGACCCACGCCGGGCAACGCATCGCGGCGCCGGGCGGCGGCAGCGCCACCCATGTGGGCGTGCGGCCGGAA
>DALZRX010000562.1:2373-2864 GCA_032015805.1 Achromobacter sp. | reverse complement strand
TCTGGTGCGTGATCATGACCACGGTCACGCCGGTCTTGCGGTTGATGTCGCGCAGCAGCGCCAGGATGTTGTGCGTGGTTTCGGGGTCCAACGCCGACGTGGCTTCGTCGCTCAGCAGGACGTCCGGCTTGTTGGCGAGCGCGCGGGCAATGCCCACGCGCTGCTTCTGGCCGCCGCTGATCTGGCTGGGATAGCGGTCGCGCAGGTGCTCCAGTCCCACCAGCGCCAGCAGGCGCTCGACGCGGGCCGGAATCTCTGACTTGGACACGCCCGCGATTTCCAGCGGGAGGGCGACGTTGCCGTACACCGTGCGGCGCGACAGCAGATTGAAGCCCTGGAACACCATCCCGATGCGGCGGCGCTGCTCGCGAAGCTGCGCTTCGTTCAGCCCGGTCAGGGCTTGGCCGCCAATCGAAATGTTGCCTTGGTTGGGACGTTCCAGCAGGTTGATGCACTGGACCAGCGTGCTTTTACCGGCCCCGCTGGGGCCG
>DALZRX010000562.1:0-2363 GCA_032015805.1 Achromobacter sp. | reverse complement strand
TTGTATCTTTTCTCTTCTAAAGAGAACGACCGTTTTTTCCATTTTTAATAACTACAAGTAATATGGATTCCCGGCGGAGCAGCGCGTCGCGCTCTTGAAGACGCGTACGGGCCCCGACAACGGCAATCCGGCAAAGACACAAAGGGCAGCCGGGAAGGAAAGCCTTCCTGACTGCCCTTTTGTCATGGGCGGCCGACCTGCGGCCGATCCGGGTTCAGCGTGCGCGCGAGATGCGGACTTCCGCGCCGCGACGCTTCACTTCGAGGCCCTCGGACGGCGAAATCCGCAGCCCTTCCAGACCCTTGATGTAGCTCGAACCCTGCATCTGCATCACGCGGATCTTGTTGCGCATGACGACCGGGTTGTGCACCGGCATGCCGAACATCCAGACCTCGTCCAGGATGCGGGCGGAGTTGAACTCGCCCGTATGCTGCGCGGCAGGTCCCAGACAGAGCATGTGGCCCTCTCGCCCGAACACGGGGAACTGGCCCAGCTCGCAATCGATGGTCCAGGTGGTGCCGCCTTCGTAGCGATGGCCGGTGTTCAGATCCCACCAGGCCTCACCCTTGGGCAGATAGACGCGCACCTGGTTGCCCGGTTCAGTGACCGGCGCCACCAACAGCGCCGGACCCAGCAGGTACTGCAGGTCCCACTCGTGGGCGTGCGGATCGTTCGGGAAGGACAACGCCATGGAGCGCTGCACCGGCAGGCCGGTGCGGGCCGAATCCTCGATGGCCCCCAGGACATAAGGCACCAGCCGATAGCGCCACTGCATCCAGGTCTTGGCGTGGGACAGGGTTTCGTCACCGAAATCCCAGGGCATCAGCCCTTCCACGCCCTGGAAGGCGAAATTGGCCGAGAACACGCCGGCGGTCAGCCAGCGCAGGTAGAGCTCGGAAGTCATGCCCGAACGGTCGCGCGCGGCCGATCCGATGTTGTGCACCTGGACGGGCACGCCGCTCGAACCGATCGACAGGGACGTGCGCAACGTGTGGCGCAGGCCTTCCCAGGTGTTGTCCACCTGGGGACCCACCTGCCACGGCAGGCGCTGGGCCGCCGGGAACAGGTCGGCGCTGGGCACCACGCCCTCGGGCGGCACCTTCAGGCCAGCCACCGCGTCGAACAACGCGCGGCGCACCAGCAAGGGGTACATCGTGCGCAGGGCCGGGCCGGTCTCGCCGTTGCGGGCGGTCACGCCATCGGGGATGGCGATCTGCGCGTCGCAGGCGGGCGCGTCCAGGCCGTCTTCCACCAGTTGGCGGTGACGCTCGACCCACAGGTTGTAGATGTCGCGGTAGGTGAGGTCCAGGAGCCCGTAGGGCTGGCCGGACGTGGCGGCAGTGCCGTCGAACACCTGGGCCGAGCCGTCGTCCTTGGTCAGCAGCCAGCCGCGGTCTTCCAGTTCTTCGAAGAGCGGGCTGGTCTTGATGACGCCGGGAAAGCCGGACGCCGCCACATGCACGTTGTGCTTATGAAAAAGCGCCAGCATCTGCTTGGCGTCGGGAAAGCGCTGGGCGTCCCATTCGAAGACCGTCTTGTCCGCCTGGAAACCCCACGCGATCGGCTGGGCCAGCGTCACGGCGTCGACGGGGATCTGGTTTTCGCGCATGCGCGCCACCAGTGCGACCGTCTGCGTGGGCATTTCGCCCGCAGCCTGCTGCAGCCACGCGCCCATCGCCCACAGAACGGGCTGGCCGGCGCGGCCGGTCAGCGCGGTGTATTGGTTCAGGATTTCGGCGGGATCGCCAGCGAAGAGGAACAGATCCAGGACGGCGTCGTCGACGGTCAGCACGTAGGCCGAATCCGCGGGCGCGACGCCCACCGAGTGCTCCACGCGGCGCATCGTATTGGCATAGACGCCCCATCCGCGCGGGCTCCATGCCAACGGCAAGGCGCGATGCTCGGGGTCGTCTGAAACCACCGATTCCTCGCGGCGGTTCAGGTCTCCCGGCGTTTCGCCGAGCCCGAAAACCCGCTCGTCGGCAGCCAGGGCGAAACCGGCCGTCCATACGGCGTCGTCGGCCTGGTCCAGCGCGTTGTGCCCGAACGCAGGCGCATGCGCCGACACCTCGGACTCGAAGACGCGGTCCTCGTTGCGATACAGGGCTACCCGCACGGGGTTGGTCTGGATCTCCAGGGCAACTTCGCCCTGAGTGATACGCCAGCCATCCCCGCCTTCGCGCGGCGCGATGGCGGCTTCGCCCACCGCCTCCTGGCGCGCGAGCAGCATTTCAGCCACGGCGCGCGCACGCGCGCCCGGCTTGTCATCATTGAAGTGGTTCGCCTCGCCGCAGCGCAGGCGAAAAACTCCAGGCGCATGCGCCTCGACTACCAGGTGCAACCCATCGCCCGCGTCGAAATCG
>DALZRX010000561.1:0-2865 GCA_032015805.1 Achromobacter sp. | reverse complement strand
TGACGAAAATCGCCTGGATGTGCTTGGGGTTCTTGTAGCCAAGCTTGGTGGGCATGCGCAGCTTCATGGGGAAGCCGTATTCGGGAGGCAAGGTGCGGCCGTCGTAGGTCAGGGCCAGGATGGTCTGCGGATGCAGCGCGGTGGGCATGTCGATACTGGTGTAGTAGTCGTCGGCGCACTTGAAGCCGACGTATTTGGCGGACACGTCCGCCCCCACGCGCTTGAGGAATGCCGAGAACGGCACGCCGCCCCATTTGCCGATGGCGCTCCAGCCCTCGACGCAGATGTGCCGCGTGACCTGGTCCACCTGCGCCATGGCCCGCAGCTCGTCGAGCCGCCAGCGGTGCTTGTCCGCCACCAGCCCGGAGACCTCCAGCCGGAAAGACGCCTCGTCGACCTGCGGCACTTCATCGATGCCATAAAAGGCATTGAACGGAAACGGCCGCGTGATCATGGATTCCGGATAGGTCGGGGCCAGCTTGGTCGGGTCGAATATCCAGCCCTGCACGCGGTCGTTGAAGCGGGACACGGCAGAAAGCGCCTGTTCGACGCTTTCGTCGTCGGATAGCGAGCATCCCGACAGCATCGCCAGTCCACCCAGCGTCAGGCCGCGGCGCAGGAAGGCGCGGCGCGAGGGCTGCTCGACGCGCTTGTCCAGCAGTTTCCCGGCTTCGCGCAGGACGGCCGGACCGTCCAGGCCAGGCAGAGAAAGGCGGCGTTTAATGCGCATGTTGGATCTCCTTATTTGCCGCGGATCATGGTGAGCAGGCTGCGGGGCACCAGCGCGACCATCGCCAGGTGAATGGCCACAAAACCGGCCAGCAGCGCCATGGCAAGAAAATGCACGCGGCGCGCGGCCTCGTAGCCGCCCATCAGTTCGCGCAGGAGATCGAATTGCACGGACTTCCACAGCACCAGTCCGGACAGGACCAGCACCACGATATCGGCCATGACAAAGAGGTAGGCCAGCCGCTGCACCTGGTTGTAGCGGCGCGGATCGGCATGGGACAGGCGGCCGCGCAACGCGTCGAGCAGATCGCGGACCACGCCGCGCGGGCTGACGGGCAGGAACTTGCGCCACAAGCGCCCGGTGGCGATGTTCAGGCCCAGATACAGCAGGCCATTGAAGACCAGCAGCCACATGCCGGCGAAATGCCATTGCAGCGCGCCACCCAGCCAGCCGCCCAGCGTGATGCCGTTGGGAAAGCTGAAGTCGAAGAAGGGCGCGGCGTTGTAGATGCGCCAGCCGCTCATGATCATGATCACGACGGCCAGCGCATTCAACCAGTGCGTCACCCGCAGCCAGCGCGGGTGGATGACGGCGGACGTGCCCCGGGACGCCGGTGGCGTGCCGCCCGTCTTTCTGGCGGCCGGCTTGGTTGCAACGTGCGCCGGCGCGGCCGGCGGCGTATCGTCGAGGGCGGGTCGAGCCAGCATGGCGGTCTCCGGTGGATGTCGTTGGAGGCATTCTTCCCCCAGGCCAATACCGAAGTCCTCACGCAAAGTTAAATTAAATGTGAACTTTGGCCCGTGCCGATTGGCGACAATAGGCGCATCGATCACGTCCCAGGTTGCCCCATGGATACGCCCCGACGCGTACTGATAGTTGAAGACGACGCCCACATCGCGGAACTGCTGCGCCTGCATCTGCGCGACGAGGGTTACGCGGTCGAGCATGCCGCCGACGGCAACGAGGGCATGCGCCTGCTGGAAGAAGGCGGCTGGGACGCGCTGGTGCTGGACCTGATGCTGCCGGGCATCGACGGCCTGGAGATCTGCAAACGCGCACGGGCCATGGCCCGCTACACCCCGATCATCATCACGAGCGCGCGTTCCAGCGAGGTGCACCGCATCCTGGGCCTGGAGCTGGGCGCGGACGACTACCTGGCCAAACCGTTTTCGATGCTGGAACTGGTGGCCCGCGTGCGCGCGCTGCTGCGGCGCAGCGACGCCGTCGAGCGCAACGCGCGCCTGGACGCGGGCAGCCTGGCCGTGCATGGCGTGTCGATCGACCCCATCGCGCGCACCGTGGATGTCGACGCGCGCCGCCTGGACCTCACTCCCCGCGAATTCGACCTGCTGCATTTCTTTGCGCGGCATCCGGACAAGGTGTTCTCGCGCATGGATCTGCTGAACCAGGTGTGGGGCTATCAGCACGAAGGGTATGAGCACACGGTCAATACCCACATCAACCGGCTGCGCACGAAGATCGAGGCCGATCCGTCCAATCCGCAGCGCATCCTGACCGTCTGGGGCCGCGGCTACAAGTTCGCCGCGGCGCCCGAGGGGCACTCATGAAGCGACTTACATTGACCCAGCGCCTGTCCGGCGTCTTTGCCTTGCTGCTGCTGGCCTGCTGCGGCGCGTCCGCCTGGCTGCAGATCGCCGCCAACTCGCGCTACGAACAGGAGGTCGTGCAGCGGCTGTCCAGCGGACTGGCGCAGCACATTGCCGGTTCCACCGAGCTGATGGACGCCGGTGGCTGGAAGCCCGACGCCGTGCGGTCGATGTTCGACATGCTGATGACGGTTAACCCGGCGGTGGAGGTCTATCTGTTGTCCAACGATGGCCGCATCGTGGGCGACGCCGCGCCGCCCGGGCAGATCAAGCGCGAACGCGTGGACCTTGGCCCCGTCAAGCGACTGCTGGCGGGGGGCATGCTGCCCATCACCGGCGACGATCCGCGCAGCCTGGACGCGCAAAAGGTGTTCAGCGCCGCGCCGGTGCGCGTGGATGGCCGCGAACAGGGCTATGTCTATGTCGTGCTGCAGGGCCAGGCGCATGATGCGCTGGCGATGGATGTGTCGCGCAGCTCGGTGCTGCGAACCACCTTGTGGTCCATCGCGCTGGTGGCCTTGCTGGGGC
>DALZRX010000560.1:0-2875 GCA_032015805.1 Achromobacter sp. | reverse complement strand
CCGCCATACGCTGCGCTTCGCCCCGCCCGATCGCGAGGGTGTACAGGCGCGGCCCGCGCGCCAGGGGCCGGGATCGTTCTTTCACACCACCGCCGGCCTGCTGGGGCTGGCGGAACACCTGATTGCCCGCCTGACGGCGCGCGGCGGCGAAGCCGTGCTGAGCCGACTGACCGAAGTGGAACAGCGCCTGCGCGCCGACAACGTCTACTGGAGCGGCGCCACTGGGCGCCGCCCGGGCTGAGCCGTCTCCAACCCATCCCAGGAAACCGCAGCATGAGCCAGACCCACGTCCTGCATCGCTCCCTCCGCCATACGCCTGCCGTCGCCGTGCGCGGCGATGGTGTCTGGATCCATGACAGCGCCGGCCGCGCCTATCTCGATGGCTCCGGCGGCGCCGCAGTGTCCTGCCTGGGACACAATCATCCCGACGTGCAGGCCGCCCTGCACGCGCAGATCGACGCGCTTGCCTATGCGCACACCAGCTTCTTTACGACCGAAGTCGCCGAGAAGCTGGCCGCCCGGCTCGTCGCCGATGCGCCAGCGGGCACCTCGCATGCCTACTTCGTGTCCGGCGGCTCGGAAGCGGTGGAAGCGGCGCTGAAGATGGCGCGCCAGTATTTCGTCGAGATCGGCCAGCCTCAACGGCGGCACATCATTGCCCGCCGCCAGAGCTATCACGGCAATACCCTGGGCGCGCTGGCGGTCGGCGGCAACCCCTGGCGGCGAGCGCAATTCGCGCCGCTGCTGATCGAGGTCGAGCATGTCTCGCCCTGCTATGCCTACCGCGATCAGCGCGAAGACGAAACCGCCGACCAGTACGGCGCACGGCTGGCGCAAGAATTGGAAGACACGATCCAGCGGCTCGGCCCCGACACCGTCATGGCTTTCGTCGCCGAGCCGGTGGTGGGCGCCACGTCCGGCGCGGTCACGGCCGTGCCCGGCTATTTCCGCCGTATCCGCGACGTCTGCGACCGCCACGGCGTGCTGCTCATCGCTGACGAAGTCATGTGCGGAATGGGCCGCACCGGCACCCTGTATGCCGTCGAGCAGGAGGGCGTGACGCCCGATCTCATCACCATCGCAAAAGGCCTGGGCGGCGGCTATCAGCCCATTGGCGCGGTCATGGCTCAGCAACACATCGTCGATGCCATGCAGCAGGGCACCGGCTTTTTCCAGCATGGCCATACGTATCTCGGCCACGCGATGGCCTGCGCCGCCTCGCTGGCCGTGCAGGACGTGATCCGGCGAGACGGCTTGCTCGAGCGGGTTCGCGTGCAGGGCGTTGGCCTGCGGCAACGGCTGGAGCAGGCGCTGGGCGCGCATCCGCACGTGGGCGACATCCGGGGCCGGGGCCTCTTCATGGGCCTGGAACTGGTGCAGGACCGCGCCACGAAAGCGACCTTCGACCCGGCCCTGTCGCTGCACGCGCGGATCAAGCGGGAAGCCATGGCGCGCGGCCTGATGGTCTACCCCATGGGCGGCACGATCGATGGCCGCCAAGGCGACCACGTGCTGCTGGCGCCGCCCTTCATCATTTCGGACGACGAACTCGATCAATTGACAGAACGGCTGGCCGGCGCGATCGACGCGGCGATCAGCCAATCCGGCGCCTAGCAGCCGGCTGCGCGCGCCACCCGATGCGCGCGCCGTCCGCCGACAGCGGACACGTGATGATTCAGCACAGGGCGTCCCGCGGCTCGCGGGGCCGCCAACCGCCGGCAGAGACCGGCAATCACACGGGGAAAAACCCCAAAAGGAGTTTGCATGACCACGTCCGTCAAACACCCCTTGGGCCATCGCAATGCCTGGACGCTCGCCGCGGCAGGTCTGGCCACGGCATTGCTGTCCGCGGCGCCGGCCGCTGCCCAACAGAAGTTTGTCAGCATCGGCACCGGAGGCGTCACCGGCGTTTACTACGCCGCGGGCGGCGCCATCTGCCGCCTGGTCAACAAGGACCGCGCCAACCATGGCATCCGCTGCTCGGTCGAATCGACCGGCGGATCGGTCTTCAACGCCAACACGATCAAGGCCGGCGAGCTGGACCTGGGCGTCGTGCAGTCCGACGTCGGCTTCAATGCCTACAACGGCGAGGGCCAGTTCAAGCAGGCCGGGCCCTTCACGAAGCTGCGTTCGGTCTTTTCGATCCACCCCGAGCCTTTCACCGTGGTGGCGCGCAAGGAGTCCAACGTCAAGAGTTTCGAGGACTTCAAGGGCAAGCGCTTCAACGTGGGCAACCCGGGCTCCGGCACCCGCGCGTCGATGGAAGAGCTGCTGGCCACGATGGGCTGGACGCTGAAGGACTTCTCGCTCGCCTCCGAGCTGCGTCCCGACGAGCACGGCTCGGCGCTGTGCGACGGCAAGATAGATGGTTTCTTCTACGGCGTGGGCCACCCGTCCGCGAACATCCAGGATCCCACCACGAGTTGCGGCGCCAAGCTCGTGCCGCTGACGGGTCCGGCGGTGGACAAGCTGGTCGAAAAGTACCCCTACTACGCCCACGCCACGATTCCGGCCGGCCTGTATCCCGGCAATCCGGCCGAAACCAAAACCTACGGCGTCACGGCCACCTTCGTTACGTCGGCGGACGTGCCGGAGGCGACTGTCTACACCGTGGTCAAGGCGGTATTCGACAACTTTGACGATTTCAAGAAGCTGCACCCCGCCTTCGCCAACCTGAAGGCCGCCGACATGGTGAAGAACGGCTTGTCCGCGCCGCTGCATCCGGGAGCCGAAAAGTACTTCAAGGAAAAGGGCCTGCTCTGAGGCCCGCCGCTGCGGCGCCCACGCGGCCATAAGGCCGTTCAGGACGCTGCGCAGGCTGCCGCCTTCCCGCGCCGTGCGGGAACGCGGCGCATCGCGCGTCTGCCGGTCCGGC
>DALZRX010000559.1:0-2885 GCA_032015805.1 Achromobacter sp. | reverse complement strand
CGGCCGGTGCTGTTTGCGCTGGTGCGGGCGCTGGCGCAGGCCTGGCCGCGTGACGTCACACGCGAGGCACTGATTGTGCAGGCCTTTCGCACGCGCTACCTTGACGAGACACACCGCGCGCGCCTGCGCGTCGAGATGGGCCGGCTGCGTACCGCCATCCGGGGATTGGCCGGCATTCACGCCACGCGGCACGGCTATGCGCTCAAGCCCGCTGGCGAGCGCAATGTGGTGGTGCTGGCGCCGGCCGGTGGCGACGAGGATCCGGAGCAGGGCGCGCTGCTCGCGTTTCTGGCCGACGGCGAGGGTTGGTCCAGTTCGGCGCTCGCGTTGGTGCTGGGGTCAAGCCAGCGCACCGTGCAACGTGCCTTGGAGACCCTGGCCGATGCCGGCAAGGTACAAGCCTTCGGTCAGGGACGCGCGAGGCGCTGGGTGCTGCCGCCCGTGCCCGGTTTCACGACAAGCTTGTTACTCCCGGCCATTCTGCCGGGCCATTAGCATGGACGGACCCCTACAAAAAGGAAGCCACCATGAAACGATCCCAAGCACAAATCCTTCGCGAATATGGCCCGTTCCCGGGCGTCGACGCCGTCCATGGGCTGACCTATGACGGCGAACAGGTGTGGTTTGCCACGGGGAACAGCCTTGTGGCCCTGGACCCCGCCACCGGCCAGACGTCGCGCAAGCTCGACATCACGGCGAACGCCGGCACGGCCTTCGATGGCACGCACATCTATCAGATTGCCGATGGCCACATCCAGAAAGTCGATCCGCTGAGCGGAGAAGTCCTGTCCACGATCCCCGCGCCGGGCGGCGAGTCCGTGTCAGGCATGGCATGGGCGGAAGGCAGCCTGTGGGTGGGCGCCTATCGCGATCGCAAGATCCATCAGGTCGACCCCGGCACCGGGAAGGTGTTGCGCACCATCGAATGCAATCGCTACGTGACTGGCGTCACATGGGTCGACGGTGAACTCTGGCACGCCACCTGGGAAGCGGAAGAAAGCGAGCTGCGGCGCGTCGAGCCGGGCACCGGCGAGGTGCTCGAAGCGGTGGCAATGCCAGCCGGCATCGGCGTGTCCGGGCTTGAATCCGACGGCGGCAGCCGGTTTTATTGCGGCGGCGGAGAAAGTGGCAAGGTGCGCGCCGTGCAGCGTCCCGGCAAAGCGCCGGGTTGACTCCCCATCCTGGACGCCATCAGGCCGCAGCGCGATGCTGACGATGCGCGACCAGTACTGAGCCTTGCTGGGCTTACGCGGGTCCGACCGGTCCGGACGCCACCCGCGCGGCCTCGGCAATGCTGGCGATGAAAGCCTTGGCGGCCTCCGGCATGATGCGACCGGCCAGCGTCTGGACCTCGAAGTGGCGTTCGTTCATTTCGCGGTCGCGTAGCGGCACGGCGGCGATGCCTCCCCATTGCAGGCGGTTGCGGATTGCCAGTTCGCCGCAGAAGGCGACGCCGCCGCCCGCGCTGGCAAAGCCGACCAGCGCGTCGATGCTGCGGCTGGTGAACGCCGGCTCGCAATGAAGCTGCTGGCGGCTGCAACTGATGTCAATCAACTGGCGCAGCGTGGAATCGGGGCTGGGCAGCGCAAGGGGATACGCCATCAACTGCGCCAGCGCCAGCTCGCGCCGGCCGGCCAGCGGATGGCTGGCCGCGAGGATCGCCCGCACCGGTGCGGGCACGCGCGCTTCGACCCGAATGTCTCGCTGGGACGTCAGGCTGAGCGTGATGCCGATGTCGGCCGAACCGTCCCGGATGCGCTGCGGGATCTCCTGTTGCGAACAGACATCCAGCGAGAACCGGATGCCCGCGTAGTGCTGCCGGAAGCCCGCGATGGCCGCGGGCACGAACTCCGATGCGTAACCTTCCGTGCTGACGAGGCGTACATGGCCCTGTCGCAGGCCCCGCAGTGCCAGGATGTCGCCCGCCACCCGCTCCACGTCCTGCTGCATGCGCTTGGCGTGGGCGGCCAGGAATTCGCCGGCGGCGTTTGGGAGCATGCCGCGCGCGCGGCGCTCGAACAGCAACGTGCCCAGCTCGCGTTCAATACGGGCGATCTGGCGGCTGACGGCAGAGGGGGCCACATCGAGCCGCGCGGCAGCTTCGCTGACCGAGCCGGTGCGCACGACTTCCAGAAAATACCGCAGGGAGATCTCCTGCAGGACGCGAGGGCTCATGGCGACTCCGAGGTTTGCGGAAAGCGCAAAGAAGAATTCTAACCATTGATATTGCTGCAACGGGACGGCGGACTCTAGGATGTGGGCATTCAATGCGCCCCGATTCGGTACCACAACCATGTTTCAGTCCGACGTTTCCTCAAAGTCCCCCGTTCTGGATGCGCTCCGGCAGGCAAAGCCGGTGCTGTGGACGGGCCCGGCCGGCCCCGCAGCCGCTGCCGGGCCGGGTGCGCACTTCCTGATGGACCAAGTGCTGTCCGCGCAGGAGCGCTTTGCGCGGTTCGCGCCGCTGCTGGCCGAGCTCTTTCCCGAATTGGCCGGCACGGGCGGCGTGATCGAATCGCCGCTCCTGCCCGCCGACGCGATGCAGGCGGCCATCGGCCTGCCGCAGGACGCCGGGCGCCTGTGGATCAAGGCAGACCATGCGCTGCCGGTGGCCGGATCGATCAAGGCGCGGGGCGGCATCCACGAGGTTCTGGAATTCGCCGAATCCCTGGCGTTGCGTGAAGGTCTTCTGCGGCAGGGCGACGATTACCGCAAGCTGGCCAGCCCCGAGGCTCGCGCCGTTTTCGGGCGCTATCAGGTGGCCGTGGGCTCTACGGGCAACCTGGGCCTGTCCATCGGCGTGATCGCGTCGGCGCTGGGCTTTCGCTCGGCCGTGCACATGTCGGCCGACGCCAAGGAATGGAAGAAGGCGCGGCTGCGCGCGC
>DALZRX010000558.1:0-2896 GCA_032015805.1 Achromobacter sp. | reverse complement strand
AGCTCACGCTGCTGGACCGCGCCGGATGGCGTGCTGACCTCGATGCTGGCGCGGCCACCGGTGGACATGACGTCCATCAGGCGCCAGCGGGCGTCGGACCACGAGGCGACTTCCTGGCCGTCAATGGCCAGGATGCGGTCGCCGGCCAGCAGGCCGGCGCGGGCGGCGGGCGTCTCTGCCGCGGGCGGCGCGATGATGGCGACCGGTTCCTCGGTGCCAGCCATGTTGAGGCCCGCATACAGGAACACCGCAAGAATCAGGTTGAAGATGGGGCCGGCGGCCACGATGGCGATGCGCTGGCCCACGGGCTTGGTGTTGAACGCCGAAGCCGCGACCGCCGGGCTGGCGCCGGCTGGCGCATCGTCCAACATCTTGACGTAGCCGCCGAGCGGCAGCGCGGACACGGCCCATTCGGTGCCGTGCCGGTCGGTGCGGCGCAAGATGACCTTGCCAAAGCCCACCGAAAACCGCAGGACCTTCACGCCGCAGAGGCGGGCAACCCAATAGTGCCCCAGCTCATGGAAAATGATCAGTGAGCCAAGCGCTACGGCAAAGGCCAGCAGGGTGAAAAGCATGGGGTTGGAATCTAGAAAATCAGAGGCAGGCGTGGCCCGCTATCAGGCCAGCCCGAGGTCGCCCGCGAAAGTGCGTGCCTCGGCGTCAAGCGCCAGTACGTCGTCAAGACTGCTGAGCGTAACAGATGCCTGCCGTGCTTGCCACTCGAGAGCGGCCTCGATGACCCGCGGAATCCACGTGTACGCGAGCCGCCCGTCCAGGAAGGCATCGACGGCGACCTCGTTGGCGGCGTTGAGCGCCACGCAGGCGCCCTGCCCCGCGCGCATGGCGGCGAAGGAATGCGCCAGGCAAGGAAATCGGGTCAGATCGGGCTTTTCGAAGTCGAGGCGCCCGTGCCGGGTCAGGTCCAGAGGCCCCACGCCGCTTTCGATACGCTCGGGAAATCCGAGGCCGTAGGCAATGGGCGTGCGCATGTCGGGCTGGCCCAGTTGGGCGAGCACGGAGCCGTCGTCGTATTCGACCATCGAGTGGACCACGCTCTGCGGGTGCACCACCACCTCGATCCGATCGGCCGGCATCGCGAACAACCAGTGGGCTTCAATGACCTCCAGGCCCTTGTTCAGCATCGTGGCAGAGTCGACGGAGATCTTGCGGCCCATGCTCCAGTTGGGGTGGGCGCAGGCCTGCTCGGGCGTGACGTCGTGCAAGTCTTCGAGGTCGCGCCCACGGAAGGGACCACCCGAGGCCGTCAGCAGCAGCCGGCGCACCCCTTTCGCCGGGTGCACGGGCGCATCGGCGCGGCCCTGATGTGGCAGGCACTGGAAAATGGCGTTGTGTTCGCTGTCGATGGGTAACAGTTCGGCGCCGTTGTCGCGAATAGCCTGCATGAACAGGGTGCCGGCAGCGACCAGCGCTTCCTTGTTGGCAAGCAAGACGCGCTTGCCCGCCCGGGCTGCGGCCAATGCCGCAGGCAAACCCGCCGCCCCAACAATAGCGGCCATTACCGAATCGCACTGTGAATCCGCAGCCGTATCGGCCAGCGCCTGTGCGCCCACTCGGATCTCGGGCAGGGGCTGCGCCCCAGGCCACGCGTCGATGAATTTTTGCCGGGCGGCCGTGTCGGGCACAACCACGACGGCGGCCCGACTGGCGTGCGCCTGTTCGGCCAGGCGCTGCATCCGGCTATGTGCGGACAGCGCATAAACCGCCAGCCGATCCGGGTGGCGGGCAATCACGTCCAGCGTGCTTTCACCAATCGAACCGGTCGATCCCAGCACGACGACACGTTGAAAAGCCGTCAAAACAAGACTCCAGACAGAAGTAGCGCGAATGGCGCGACGGGAAGAATCGCATCAATGCGGTCATAGACGCCGCCATGGCCTGGCAGGAGCGTGCTGGAATCCTTGCGGCCCGCGCGGCGCTTGAGCAGCGACTCGAACAGGTCTCCCACAATGGACAGCACACCAAGCACGGCGGCAATCGGCAAGGCAAGCCAGAAGGTCCAGCGCTCGACCAAGGCGTGGCCGAAGGTGCCGTCCCACAGGCTGGACAGCCCGATCCACACCACCGCGCCCAGCACGCCGGCTATGGCGCCTTCGATGGTCTTGCCCGGACTCACTCGCGGAGCCAGTTTACGCTTGCCGAAGGCCCGGCCGGCAAAATACGCCGCAATATCAGCCACCCAGACGAGCGCCAAGAGGGATACGACGAATACCGCCCCCCGCGCCACGTACATCTGGGCCAGGACAGCCCAGGCCGCGAACGCGGCCGGCACGGAAAAGACCGACCAGGCCAGGCTGGCCGGCGGCGCATCGGACCGCCCGCGCACCACGGCGGCAACGCCGGCGAATAGCCAGACCGCTGACACCGCCGGAACCAGGTAGCGCACCACCCAGCCGGGATCTCCGGCGCCCGTCCGGTCTCCGGCCAGCCACGCGGAAGTCACCACGAGCATCCCGGCGAACAAAAGCACGGCGACACCAATGGAAATCAAGGGGGATGGCGGTTGCGGCAGCGTCAGGCGCAGCCACTCCCAGTTGGCGCATGCGGCCGCCAGGGCCAACAAGGCAACGAACCACCAGGGATTGGCGCTCGCCATGGCGGCGGCCAGGATGGCCAACAAAATGACGGCGGTAACGATACGCTGGCCCAGCATGTGACGGTCTCCTCTTGTGCAGCCTGGAAGGACGCGCGCGTCGCTTCAGCCTATTTAGCGGCGGCTTCGCTGACTTGTGCGCTTGTGCGGCCGAAGCGGCGCTCGCGCGTGCGATACCAATCAAAGGCAGCCATGAGCTCATTGGCGCCAAAGTCCGGCCAGTAGCGGTCCGTGAAGTAGAACTCCGCGTACGCCATCTGCCAGATCAGGAAATTGGAAATGCGC
>DALZRX010000557.1:0-2907 GCA_032015805.1 Achromobacter sp. | reverse complement strand
GGCTCGCGGCCTTCCGGGCCGTAGGCGCGCAGGGCCAGGCTGCTGGCCGGATCGGCCTGCGGCGTGCGAAAGAGGTATTCCCAGCGGTCGCCCAGGTACATGCTGGTCAGAAGCGGCATGTCGACGTGATTGCCGTCCGGATCGTCCGCCAGGCGAACCTGTTCCACCCGGATGACTGCGGTGGCGTCCTGGCCCGCGGCGACGTCGGCGCCTGCCTTGCCCCACAGCGACCAGCCGGCGCCCTCGATCCGCGCCTGACCGTCGCGCAACTCGGTGACCTTGCCGTCCAGGCGGTTGTTGCTGCCCATGAATTCGGCCGTGAACAGGGTGGACGGCGATCCGTACATCTCCTGTGGCGTGCCCTGCTGCTCGATCTTGCCGTTGTTAAGCAGCAGGATGCGGTCGGAGATCGCCATGGCTTCGCTCTGGTCGTGCGTCACCATCAGCGCCGACAGCCCCAGGCGGATGATGAGCTCGCGCAGGAAGGCGCGGGCTTCCTCGCGCAGCTTGGCGTCCAGGTTGGACAGCGGCTCATCCAGCAGGATGACGGGGGGGCTGTAGACCAGCGCCCGGCCGATGGCCACGCGCTGCTGCTGGCCGCCGGACAGCGCGTGCGGATGGCGATGGCCCAGCTTGCCCAGGCCGAGCTGGTCCAGCACGGCCTGCACGCGCTCGCGCACCTCGGCGCCTGGCGTCTTGCGCAGCTTGAGCGGGTAGGCGACGTTCTCGAAAACCGTCTTGTGCGGCCACAGCGCGTACGACTGGAACACGAGGCCCAGGTTGCGCTCTTCGGCCGGGATCTCCTTGCGGGCCGTGCCGTCGTAGACGACGCGGTCGCCGATGGTGATGCGGCCGCGCTTCGGGCCCTCCAGGCCAGCCACGGCGCGCAGCAGGGTGGTCTTGCCGCTGCCCGAGGGACCCAGCAGGGACACCACCTCGCCCTGGCGCAGTTGCATCGACACGCCCTTGAGCACCGGGTTGTCGCCGTAGTCCAGGTGCAGGTCTTCTACAGAAAGCTCAATCATGAAGTTTGACTCCGAATCGCAGGGCGATACCCAGGCCGATCACGACCAGAACGATATTGATGAAGGAAAGCGCGGCCACGATGTCGATGGCGCCCGAGGCCCACAGCGACACCAGCATGGACCCGATGGTCTCGGTGCCGGGCGACAGCAGGTAGACGCCGGTGGAGTACTCGCGCTCGAAGATGAGGAACATCAGCAGCCACGAGCCGATGAGGCCGTACTTGGCCAGCGGCACGGTGACGTGCCGGGTGACCTGGCCGCGGCGCGCGCCGGCGCTGCGGGCGGCTTCTTCCAGCTCTGGGCCCACCTGCAGCAGGGTCGAGGAGATCAGGCGCAGGCCATACGCCATCCACACGACGGTATAGGCCAGCCAGACGCTGAAGATCGTGCTGCGCAGGGCGCGCAGCCATTCGACGAAGTTCTCTCGCAGCCACTCCGCAAAGGGCAGCGCCGACAGCCAGCCGCCTTCGTCCACGTCCAGCGCGTTGTCCAGCCACATCGGCACGAACAGGAACACCCACAAGAACGCCAGGCCGGCCAGGAGGCCCGGCACCGCGCGGGGCACCAGCACGCTGTAGTCCATGAAGCGCGTGACGTTGTCGGGCTTGCGGTGCATGGCCAGGCCGACGAACATGTAGCACATCACGGCGAGCGCGCCGCCGAAGACGCCGATGGCCACCGAGTTGACGATCGCTCGCATCAGGTTGGGTTGCGCGAACACGGTGCGGAAGGCGTCGAGCGACAGCACGTCAAAGAGCGACACGCCCAGGCCCCAGTTGGACACGAATGCGCGCAGCAGCACGCCAGTCAGCGGCACGATGATGGTGACGAACAGCCAGAACGCCACGACCGCGCCAGCGACCCAGCGCCATTTGCCCAGCGGCAGCGGCCGCGCCCGCGAGGCTTTGCCCTTGACGGTGACGAAGCGGTTGGCGGTGCGCATGAGGCGGCGTTGCAGCATCACCAGCGGAATGGTCATGCAGATCAGCACCACGGCCACGGCGGCCATCAGGTGGTAGGACGGGATGCCCAGCTTGTTGGTGAGCTTGTACAGGTAGGTGGCCAGCACCAGGTTGCCTTCGGGATCGCCCAGCACCAGCACCAGGCCAAACACCTCAAGGCCCAGGAAGAAGAGCAGCACGGTGGCGTACAGCATGGCGGGCCGCACCATGGGCAGGCTGACCGACACCATCACGCGCAGGGGCGAGGCGCCGGCCACCCGCGCGGCCTCTTCCACGTCGGACCCCATGCTGCGCAGCGCCGACGAGATGTACAGGTAGGCGTGCGGCACGTGAGTCAGGCCGGCGATGATGACGATGCTGGTCAGCGAATAGACGTTCCAGGGCACAAAGCCCAGGATGTTCTGCGTCCAGGTCGAGAAAAAGCCGACCGGGCCGGCTGCGACCACGTAGCCGAAGCCCAGCACCATGGGCGATACGAACACCGGCACCAGGATGAGCGGCTCGATCCAGCGGCGGCCCGGCAGGTCAGTGCGGATCATCAGGAAGGCCAGCATGCCGCCCAGCGGGATGGCGATGGCGGCCAGGCCGAAGGCAAGGATGAAGCCGCTGCGTAGCGCCTTGTAGAAATCGGGGTCCGCGAAGATGAAGCGGAAGGCGTCCAGGCTCCACGACTTGGACGGGGAAAAGAAGGGCGCGGAGAGAAAACTCTGGATGATGATGAACGACAGCGGCACGTAGACGGCGAGCGCCGTGATCAGCACCACCACACCGCGTGGCAGGGACTGCCATTTTCTGCGCAATGACTGCATGGGAAATCCTGTGGTCGGAAATGACGCGGTGGCCGCGCCGCCGGGGACGATGGCCCCGGGGCAGGGTCAGGCGGACGGCGCGCCGTCCGCTGCGTTTGCGGCGGCTCCGGG
>DALZRX010000556.1:0-2931 GCA_032015805.1 Achromobacter sp. | reverse complement strand
GAAGCATGGACGTCAGTTCCTGAGTTTGTAGCCGCTGGCCAGGAGCCGCAGCGCGTAAGTCGAGAGCGCCAGGAACACCGCCGTCACCACCGCCAGGCTGTGCCAGGGCGAGACGTCCGACACCGAGAAGAATCCGTAGCGGAATCCGTCGATGGTGTAGAAGATGGGGTTCCAGTGCGAAACGCTTTGCCAGAACGGCGGCAGCGTATGGATGGAATAGAACACGCCGGACAGGAAGGTGGCCGGCATGATCAGGAAGTTCTGGAAGGCCGCGAGCTGGTCGAATTTCTCGGACCACAGGCCGGCGACCAGCCCCAGCGTGCCCATGATGCCGCAGGCCAGCACGGCAAAGACCAGCACCCACAGCGGATGCGCGGGCGCCAGCGGCACGAAGAACAGCGCGACGGCCCATACGCACAGGCCGACCGCAAGACCCCGCGTGATGGCCGCAAGCACGTAGGCGCCAAAAATGTCCCGGTGCGACAGCGGCGGCAACAGCATGAACACCAGGTTGCCGGTGATGCGGCTCTGGATGAGCGACGAGGACGGGTTCGCGAACGCGTTCTGCAGCATGCTCATCATCATGAGCCCGGGGATCAGGAAGGACGTGTAGGGCACGGTGCCGTACACCGTGACGCGCCCTTCCAGCACATGCGCGAAGACCAGCAAGTACAGCAGCGCCGTGATGACGGGCGCGGCGATGGTCTGGAAGCTGACCTTCCAGAAACGCAGCAATTCCTTGCGCAGCAGGGTCGGGAAGCCGGAACCCGCGTCCAGGCGAGGCTGCACCAGCGGCTGGCCGGCAGACGTGGCGGGCTGGGTCATGATGAGATCTCTTCGGGTTGCAGGGCGCGCGCGCCGGGCTCGTCGTCCTGGTGCATGATGCGCACGAAGGCGTCTTCCAGGTCCACGCCGCCCACGCGGGCCAGCAAGGCCTGGGTAGTGTCCAGCGCCACGACGCGCCCGCCCTTGAGCATGGCGATGCGATTACAGAGCGCCTCGGCCTCTTCCAGGTAGTGCGTGGTGAGCATGATGGTGTGGCCGGCCTTGTTCAGCCGCGAGATGAACTCCCACAGCGTGCGGCGCAGGTCCACGTCCACGCCCGCGGTGGGTTCGTCCAGCACGATGACGGGCGGCCGGTGCACCAGCGCCTGCGCCACCAGCACGCGGCGCTTCATGCCGCCTGACAGCGCGCGCATGTTGGAATTGGCCTTGTCGGCCAGGCCCAGGTTGAACAGGATTTCGTCGATCCAGTCGTCGTTCTTGCGCAGGCCGAAATACCCGGACTGGATGCGCAGCGTCTCGCGCACCGTGAAGAACGGGTCGTAGACCAGTTCCTGCGGCACCACGCCCAGCGCACGCCGCGCCGACTTGTAGTCGGCCACGACGTCGTACCCACAGACGGTGGCGCGGCCCGCGGTGGCGTGCGCGAGGCCCGCCAGGATGGAAATGAGCGTCGTCTTGCCCGCGCCGTTCGGGCCGAGCAGGCCGAAGAATTCGCCGTGTTCGATATTGAGGCTGACGTTGTCCAGCGCCTGGAAGCCGGGACGGGGCGCACGCCCGAGCAGCTTCTGCCAGCCACGCTGGCGCGGCGAGTAGATCTTGGAGACGTTTTCTAGGCTGACGGCGGACATGACGGGGGGAGAGGGCCCGGAAAGAGCGAATTGACCATTATATAAGCGCGAGGTGGCGCAGACCCCTGATGGCCCCGGTGGCGATGGGGGCGGCGCCCTGTTGCGTCCCTAAAACAATCGGCCCGGCGGACCCCCGAGGGGGGCGCCGGGCCGATGCAAGCCTGAACGGGTCTTTACTTGTTGCGCTGGTTCAGCGCCTGGATCAGGCCATCGATGCCGTTCTGGTTGATCTGTTGGGCGAACTGGTTGCGGTAGTTCTCGATCAGCCAGATGCCTTCAACGTTCATGTCGTAGATCTTCCAGCCCTGCGGGGTCTTCTCCAGGCGGTAGTCGACGCCCACCGGCTGGCTGTTGGACTGGCTGATCAGCGTGCGAACGACCACGTCGTCGGCCTTGGGGTCACCACGGAACGGCAGGCCGGTAATGCTGGTGCTGGACGTGACGCGGGTCAGTGCGCCGCTGTACGTGCGAATCAGCGTCCCGCGGAAGGCCTCGGCCAGCGCGGTCTTCTGCTGATCGTTGGCCTGGCGCCAGTAGCGACCGGCGGCCAGTCGGGTGGTCTTCTGGAAGTTGACGTACGGCAGGATGTACTGGTCGACGACCTCGTTGATGCGGGCGGTGTTGCCGGCCCGGACCGCGCCGTCGGCCTTCAGGACATCCAGGGCCTGGTTGGCGGTGGCCAGCACGAATTGCTCGGGCGGGCCGTTGGGATCCGGCTTGGCTTGCGCGGCCGTGGCGGCCGCCAGGCCGAGCAGGCTCGTGAACACCAGTCGCTGCAACAGGGAGGGAACGGAAAATCGCATCAAATCTCCTTCAGTACCGAAAGCGCAATCCCACAGCTTACTTGTTCGCGGGTTGCGGCGCAGGCACGGGGGCCGGCGCGGGCGCGGCGGGGGCATCGTCCTCGCCGTCGTCTTCGTAGTTGGGCAGCGCCGATTCTTCGTCGACGCGGTGGCCCAGGACCATCGCGGCGCGGCGTTGCAGGAAAGCGTCGCGCACGAAGCTGTAGGGATCGAGCGCCACGCGGTCGATCATGTCGGTGGTGTCGAGCAGGCTGGCGCGCGTATCGACGATGCGCAGGCCCCACAGCGAGTTGCGCAGGCGGACGTTGTCGATGGAGTCCACGCCCATGTAGCCGTAGGTCGTGCCGTAGAAGTCGCCCGCCAGGCCGATGCCGTCACGCACGCTGGAGGCGCCGAAGAACGGCAGGACCAGGTACGGGCCCTGGCTGAAGCCCCAGACCCCCAGCGTGGTGCCGAAGTCGTTGGGGATCTTGCGCGCGCCATTGGCCGAGGCG
>DALZRX010000555.1:0-2935 GCA_032015805.1 Achromobacter sp. | reverse complement strand
GCCTGCCGCGCGCGCGCCCAGCGCCGCCAGCACGGCGTCCGCGCGCACGAAGAGCTTGCCGCCGAAACCGCCGCCGATGTAGGGCGAGATCAGGCGCACGTTTTCCTTCGGGATGCCCAGCGTCCTGGCCACGTCGGACCTGCCCCACGCCACCATCTGGCTGGAGCTCCAGACCGTCAGCTTGTCGCCCTTCCAGACGGCAAGCGATGCGTGCGGCTCCATCATGGCGTGCGACTGGTCGGGCGTGGTGTAGGTGTGATCGACCTTGACCGGCGCCGCCGCGAACGCGGCATCGAAATCGCCAGTGTCCGTCTTCGGCAGGTGCTTGCCCGACGATCCGTTGTTGCGCTTTTCGGCGGCCAGGTCGAAAGCGCCCTGCCCCCGGGCATACTGCACGCGAATGAGCTTCGCGGCGGCGCGTGCCTGTTCGAACGTGTTGGCGACCACCACCGCGATCGCCTGATGATAATGCTCGATATCGGGCCCCCCAAGCAGGGTGGCCGTGTTCATCTTGCCCTTGCCGAGCTTGCCGGCGTTCTGCGCGGTCACGACCGCCAGCACCCCCGGCGCCCGGCTCGCCGCGTCGGTGTCGATGGCGGTGATGGCGCCCTTGGCGATCGCCGCGCCCACGACATAGCCCACTGCGGGATTCGGCGCGACGTCGTGGTGTTCATAGGCGTAGGTGGCTTGACCGCTGGTCTTCAGCGGTCCGTCGATCCGATCAACCGGCTGGCCGACAACCTTGAGCCGATCGATGGGATTTTCTGTCGCGGGAGTATCGAATTTCATTGCCTCACGTCCTCGCTTCCATCAATACCGAATTGAGCGCGCGCTGGGCCAACGTCAGTTTGAAGGCGTTGTCCTGCGTCGGCTTGGCGCCGGCCAGCAGTTCGTCGGTCACGCGTGCCGCACCGGCCGGCAGATGGGCTTCAGCCGATTCCATGCGCCACGGCTGCGGCGCAACGCCGCCGAACGCCACGCGGCCGCTCCCGTCGCTTTGCACCACCACGCCCACCGCCACCAGTGCGAAGGCAAACGATGCGCGGTCCCGCACCTTGCGGTAGATGTGCTTGCCGCCCAGGGGTTTGGGCAGCACCACGCCTGTGATCAATTCACCAGCCTCCAGATTGGTCTCGATGTGCGGCGTGTCCCCGGGCAGGCGGTAGAAGTCGGCAATCGGGATGACTCGCCGCGCGGCATTGGGGCGCACCGTTTCGACTTTTGCATCCAGGAGGCGCATGGCCACCGCCATGTCGCTGGGATGCGTGGCGATGCAGGCCTCGCTTGCGCCGATCACTGCAAGCTGCCGCGACACGCCGCCGATGGCGGAACAGCCGCTGCCGGGCGTGCGCTTGTTGCACGGCTGATTGGTGTCGTAGAAATACGGACAGCGGGTGCGCTGCAGCAGATTGCCGGCCGTCGTTGCGCGATTGCGAATCTGCGCCGACGCGCCCGCCAGCAGGGCGCGCGCCAACACCTCGTAATCGCGGCGCACCACGTCATTCGCGGCAAGATCCGCGTTGCGCACCAGCGCGCCGATGCGCAGGCCGCCATCGTCGGCCGGTTCGACCTTGTCCAGTCCCAGGTTGTTGACGTCGATCAGGTGCGCCGGCGTTTCGACCTCGATCTTCATCAGGTCCAGCAGGTTGGTGCCGCCGGCAATGAACCGTGCCCGCGGCTCGCGCGCGGCGCTGGCGGCGGCCTCGGCGTCGGTGCTGGGACGCTCGTACGTGAACGGTCTCATGCCTTGCCCTCCGCGACCTCTTCGATGGCATCGAGGATGTTGGAATAGGCGCCGCAGCGGCAGATGTTGCCGCTCATGCGTTCGCGGATTTCTTCGGGCGTCAGCAGCGGCCGTTCGTTCAGGGACGCGCTGACGTGGCTCGGCATCCCGCGCCCGGCTTCGTCCAGCATGCCGACGGCCGAGCATATCTGCCCCGGGGTGCAATAGCCGCACTGGTAACCATCATGCTTGACGAACGCGGCCTGCAGCGGATGCAGCGCGCCCGGCGTGCCCAAACCCTCGATGGTGGTGATCTGCTGGCCGTCGTGCATGACGGCCAGCGTCAGACAGGCGTTGACCCGCCTGCCGTCCAGCAGCACCGTACAGGCGCCGCACTGCCCGTGATCGCAGCCTTTCTTGGTGCCGGTCATGTGCAGATGCTCACGCAGCGCGTCCAGCAGGCTGGTGCGCAGGTCCAACGACAGTTCGTGGGTCTTGCCGTTCACGTTCAGCGTGACGGTGGTGGCCAGGCTTTGCGCCGGCGCGGCACTTGAGGCTGCGGACATCGTTGGTGCACCTATTGCGGTGGCGGAAGCTGCGCCCATCTTGAGCAGGTTGCGCCGGGAAATTTTGATATCGATGGAATTTTCCAAGAGGGCTAACTCCTCTGAACGTCCGACAGACCGCGGCCTGTCATCAAGCATCAAGCGTGCGCACCAGCAAATGGCGTTCCTGGATACCCGCACCCCCGGGGCCATGGCGCCCGCGGGTCGCTGGCGGGCGTTCGTAGGGAATTCCCGTTAAGATCGCCCGAACAACCCATGTTAGCGACCCGGCTCGCGCGCACGCCACGCAAACCTGACAAGTAAATGTTCGATCTCGCAACCAATCCGGACAACGCCGCGCGCGCGCATTGCGTGGGCATCCTGCTTGCTGCCGGGCGCGGCCGCCGCTTTGCCGGCGCTGCGCCGGGACAGGACAAGCTTCTCGCGCCGCTTGGCGATGGCACGCCCGTGGTCGTCGCGGCCGCGGCATCGCTGCAAGCCGCCGTTATACGCATCGTCGCGATCACCCGCGCGGACAACGAACGCGTGGCGGCGTTGCTGGCGCAGGCCGGATGCGAAATCGTGACCACCCCCGCGGATGCCGACGGCATGGGCGACAGCCTGGCCGCCGCGGCGCGCCACCTCATGCAGACCGCCGGGCCGGACA
>DALZRX010000554.1:0-2936 GCA_032015805.1 Achromobacter sp. | reverse complement strand
ATGCTGCACGCCTCGCGCTACAGCGCGCTGGGCGACGACATCGCCTACCGCGAACGCGCGCCGTTCTTCGAACGCGAAGGCCGGCACCAGGCGCACGCGATCAGTGGCGCGCAACTGCACATCAACCTGCACGGTTATCCCGCGCACGAATGGACGCGTCCGCTGTCGGGCTACCTGCCGCGCCACTTTGAACTGTGGACCATCCCCAAAGGCTTTTTCCTGGTCCTGCGCCATCATCCGGGATGGGCCGATCGCGCCCGCCGGCTGATCGAAGGCGTCACCGCGCGGCTCGCCCGCAACGTACCGGGGCTGGTGGAATTCAACGCGCGGCAGTTGGAACTCTTTCAAGCGCACGCGCTGGAAAAGGGTTTCGATGTGCTCAACGGCATCCCCGTGCAGGTCACGGAAACCGACCGCGAGGAACTTCCCATGGCGCTGATTTCGGAGTTTCCGGATGAAACGGTGTACGGAGACCGCTTCGTTTTCGCGCATACTGTGCAGATGGAAACCGTCCTCGCGGCCACGGACCTCCACCGCGCGGACCTTTAGCGGCTTTCCGGTGTCTGACACCAACAGCGCGACTGGGGTGTCAGACACCTCATCATTGGCAACATCCTGGTGTCCGACACCCCGACAATAAGAAATGAACATCCGAGAACGCAACCACGGCGACGATCTGGCCCTGGTGGACATCTGGCTCCGTTCCGTGCGCGCCACCCACACTTTCCTGACGGAAAAGGAAATCCAGGCCATGTACCCGCAGGTGCTCAATACGTACCTGCCGTCGGTGAGGGTGTGGGTCTGTGAGGACGATGCCGGCGAAGTTGCCGGCTTCATGGGCCTGACCGGCAACAAGGTCGACATGCTGTTCGTGGATGCCAACAAGCGCGGCAAGGGTGCCGGCCGCCGTCTGCTGAATTTTGCGCGCTCGCTGCACGGCACGCTGCTGGTCGACGTGAACGAGCAAAATCCGCAGGCGCACGGCTTCTACAAGCATTACGGCTTCGAGGACGTGGGCCGCTCGGCTTACGACGACTCGGGCCGGCCCTTCCCCATCATCCACATGAAGCTCGCCGGCTGAACAAACGCGTTCAACTGCTGCCCGGCGCGTGCCGGGCGCGCCAAGCCTTCAGGGCCTCGCGATAGCGGTCCATGGCGTCGTCATAGAGGTCATAGACACACGGGATGCAGCCGCTGTTGCAGCATTCCTCGGGCGCGGGGCGCTCGGGCGGAACGGGCACCGGATCGTCGTCTGCGACGGCGAGGGGCGTCTTGGGTCCGGGCGTCGCAACTTTCGGGACGGCGACAGCTTTCTTGGCAACAGCGGCGCCTGATTTTCGGCCAGTCGGTTTCTTCGTGCTCATCGCACCATGTTAGCGCCGCACGCGAGGTTCTATGGCGTCGCTGCCGTCACACGCCTTCGCGCTTGCGCCACTCCACGCGGCGGATTTCGTAGCAGACCTTTGGCTCGGGCGTGTCACCTGTCATGCCGATGTAGCGCAGGCCGGTCTTTTCCATCACGCGCTGCGACGCCAGGTTGGAGCGCAGCGCCACCGCGCCCAGCACGTCCACGGGCAACAGGCGAAACCCCAGCCCGATCAACGCGCGCGAAATCTCGGGCGCGAAGCCCTTGCCCCAGCACTCGGGATGCAAGGCGTAAGCCAATTCGACGCCGGCGCGCCCAGGCGATGTCGAGGTTTTCAACCCGGCACGCCCGGCCGGGCGGCCGGTGTCGCGGTCTTCCAGCACATACATGCCATAGCCGTGCTCGGTCCAGTGCACGATGTTCTGCGCGACGTACCGCCGGCTGGCCGCAGCGTCGCGCGTTCCGCCCATGGATTGCATCAGGTCGGCATTGGCGTGCATTTCGATCATGAACGGCAGATGCGCCTGCGACATGCGGCGCGCGCGCAGGCGCGGGGTCTGGAAATCGTCGGGAAACTCGGCGGACGGCATGGCGGTCTGGCGTGATGGCGGACCCGCCAATCATACCGGCCGGCGCCGCCTTGCGCACCCCAGCCTAACCCTCATCCGCCCGCCGTCCTGGCGATCCGCGCCTGGCCTATTGCGCAGGATAGGCGCGCATGGCTGCCGGCTGTTCGGCGACAAGCGCGTCCAGGATGCGCTTGCCCACACGGCCATCCTGCGGCAGATTCAGGCGCGCCTGTTCGGCCCGCACGGCATCGCGCGTCTTTCCGCCCGGAATGCCGTCAGCCACGCCGATGTCATGGCCGCGGCCATAGAGCTGCTTCTGCAACTCCTTGATCTGCGCGCGCGACAGGCCGGGATCGTCGGTCGGCCAGGCGGTCACGAGGGCCGGGCCGCCCTGCAGGCGGTTCAACAGGAGCGACACCGCCAGGCCATAGCGGCGCGACTGGTTGTAATGCAGGATGGCGTCAAAGTTCACCGTGGCCAGGAACACCGGGCCGCGCGCGCCCGTCGGCGCGAAGAGGTAGGCCTGCTGGTCGTTGCCCGAAGGCAGCTTCAGCACCGATCCGTCACCCTGCTTGACGCCGGCCTGCGCCCATTGGGCGATCGAGCGGCGGTCCTGCGAACCCACGTACTCCGCGTCGGGCTCCGAGGGAATCGCGGCGGCCAGTTCGGCCGGCACCCGCACTTCCACCACCGCGGGCAGGCCGTGCGTCCACTGGGCGCGACGCTTGCGCAGATGGTTGGCCGTGGAGGCCAGCGCGTCAGGCAGCGAGTTGTAGAGATCAATGCGGCCGTCGCCATCGCCGTCGGCCGCCAGTTCATAGAACGAGGTCGGGATGAACTGCGTCATGCCGAACGCCCCGCTCCAGGAACCGACGAAATTGTCGGCGGGCACGGTGCCGTCGCGCAGCAGGCGCACGGAGGCGTAGGCGTTCTTTTCCCAGAGCTGCTTGTTCTCGGTGCAGGCGCGCGTCAGCCAGGCATTGAGCACGTCGGTCTTGCCG
>DALZRX010000553.1:0-2940 GCA_032015805.1 Achromobacter sp. | reverse complement strand
CGGCGGTTGCTCTACACCAGCACGATCGGCTGCGTGGCGGGCACCCTGATCCTCACGCAGGCCGGGCCGGGCGACGTGTGGCTGGCGCTCGCCGCCATCGTCGTGTCCAACTACTGCTATTGCGTCGGCGAATCCGTGGTTGCGGCCTTCCTGCCCGAACTGGCCAAGCCGCAGGCGCTGGGCCGCGTCTCGGGATGGGGATGGAGCTTCGGCTATTGCGGCGGCATGCTGACGCTGGGCCTGTCGCTTGTCGTGGTGACGCTGGCGGAAGCCCGCGGCGCCACGGCGGAGCAGTTCGTGCCGTGGGTCATCGTGGTGACCGCCTCGGTGTTTGCGCTGGCGGCGCTGCCGTCGTTCTTCCTGCTGCGCGAGCGCGCCCGGCCACAGCCCGGCAATCCGGCCCCGCTGCACATGCTCAAGCGCCTGGCCTATGCCTGGCGCGACACGGGACTGCACTTCCCGGAATTCCGGCGCCTTCTGATGTGCATCGCCTGCTACCAGGCGGGCATCTCGGTCGTCATCACGCTGGCCGCGGTCTACGCGTCGGAAGTCATGGGTTTCACCACGCCACAGATCATGCTGCTGGTGTTCACCGTCAACATCGGGGCGGCGGCTGGCGCGTTTTCGTTCGGCTACGTGCAGGACCGCATCGGCCACAAGCCGGCGCTGGCCATCACGCTTGTCGGATGGATTGTCATGGTGCTGGTGGCCTATGCGGCCGTGACCGCACCGGTGTTCTGGGCGGCGGCCGCGCTGGCCGGATTGTGCATGGGCACCACCCAGAGCGCAGGGCGGGCCATGACCGGCGCGCTGGCGCCCGCGGGCCGGCTGGCCGAGTTCTATTCCTTGTGGACGTTTGCCGTGCAGTTGGCCGCGGTGATCGGCCCGTTGACGTACGGGTTGGTGACCTGGGGCACGCATGGCAATCATCGTCTGGCCATTTTGGTCACGGGGCTCTTCTTCGTTGGAGGATTGGTCCTATTGTCACGGGTGGACATGAAGCGCGGCCTCGCACGGCAGGCCGCCTGAATGCGGTATACGCCAAGCGGGAAGCGGCTGCTATCCTTATGGACTGCCTTGTGCCGCCGCGTCTGAACGTGGCGGCACACGCTGATTGCTTGGCATTGTGGGCGCGCCGCGTGGCGGCGCGTCGTTGGCTTGTGCATGCTGCCGGGTCGACGCCATGCGGCGTCTTCCAGCCCAGGTCCGGCACTGCCAGGTCGCCGCGCATCACGCAAATCCGCGGGCTCCGGCCCGCATTTTGCGTAAGGTGCCCGTAAGAGCGCGGCGATACGGTTGCAGGTGGGTAATAAAAAAGCAGCATAAACAACAGAATCACCGATTGGAGACAAGATCATGTCGAACGCTATTGAGTCCGTACTGGTGGAAAACCGCGTGTTTCCGCCGCCCGAGCGCGCCGCGCAGGGCGCCGCGATCGCCAGCATGGACGCCTACAACGCGCTGTGCGCGCAGGTCGAAAACGACTTCGACGGATTCTGGGCCGGGCAGGCCCGCGACAATCTGCAGTGGACCAAGCCTTTCACGCAGGTCCTGGACGAATCCGACGCGCCGTTCTACCGCTGGTTTGGCGACGGCGAACTGAACGTCTCGGCCAACTGCCTGGACGTCCACCTGACCAACGGCAACGCCGACAAGATCGCCATCATCTTTGAATCCGATGACGGCAAGGTCGATCAGGTCACCTACCGCGAACTGCTGGCCCGCGTGTGCCGCTTCGCCAATGGCCTGTCCGCGCTGGGCTACAAGAAGGGCGACCGAGCCATCATCTACATGCCCATGTCCATCGAAGCCGTCGTGGCCATGCAGGCCTGCGCGCGGCTGGGCGTGACGCATTCGGTGGTGTTCGGCGGCTTCTCGGCCAAGAGCCTGCAGGAGCGCATCGTCGATGTGGGCGCATCCCTCGTCATCACCGCCGACGAGCAGGTGCGCGGTGGCAAGACCATTCCGCTCAAGCCGGCCGTTGAAGAAGCCATCGCCATGGGCGGCTGCGAGGCCATCACCAAGGTTGTCGTATACCGCCGCACGGGCGGCAAGGTGCAATGGAACGAAGGCCGCGACCTCTGGATGCACGACGTCGAGGCCGGCCAGCCCGACACCTGCGAACCGGTGCCCGTCAACGCCGAGCATCCGCTCTTCATCCTGTACACGTCCGGTTCCACCGGCAAACCCAAGGGCGTGCAGCATTCGTCCGCGGGCTACCTGTTGTGGGCGCTCCTGACCGTCAAATGGACCTTCGACGCGCGCAAGGACGACGTGTACTGGTGCACCGCCGACGTGGGCTGGGTCACGGGCCACACCTACATCACGTACGGTCCGCTCGCCGCGGGCCTGACGCAGATCGTCTTCGAAGGCGTTCCCACCTTCCCGAACGCCGGCCGCTTCTGGGACATGATCGCGCGCCACAAGGTCACCACCTTCTATACCGCGCCCACCGCGATCCGTTCGCTGATCAAGGCCGCCGAAGCGACGCCCGATGCGCATCCCAAGAACTTCGACCTGGATTCGCTGCGCATCATCGGCACGGTGGGCGAGCCCATCAATCCCGAAGCCTGGATGTGGTATCACAAGAACGTGGGCCGCGAGCGCTGCCCCATCGTGGACACCTGGTGGCAGACCGAAACCGGCGGGCACATGATCACGCCGCTGCCCGGCGCCACGCCCACCAAGCCCGGCTCATGCACGCTGCCCCTGCCGGGCATCGCCGCAGCCATCGTCGATGAGACCGGTGGCGACGTCGAAAAGGGCAATGGCGGCTTCCTCGTCATCAAGCGCCCGTGGCCGGCCATGATCCGCAACATCTGGGGCGACCCCGAGCGCTTCAAGAAGAGCTACTTCCCGTCGGAGCTGCGCGGCTACTACCTCGCGGGCGACGGCGCGCAGCGCGATGCGGACGGCTACTTCTGGATCATGGGCCGCATC
>DALZRX010000552.1:0-2966 GCA_032015805.1 Achromobacter sp. | reverse complement strand
GCTGCGCCGTCTGGGCGTAGTTGACTTCCATGACCGTGCCGCCGGTGAATTCGATGGACAGGTGAAAGCCACGCGTGACGATGAAGAAGACCGCCAGTATGAAGGTCACGAAACTGATGATGTTCAGCACCAGGGCATGGCGCATGAACGGGATGGTGCGGTGAATCCGGAAAAATTCCATTTTTCGCCTTCGGTTCTTTTCTGTGGCGGACGGCCCGGCCGTCCGCCCTATTTTCAGTTTGCCTTCGGCTTCCAGACTTCGCCGATGGAGATCGAGGTGAGCTTCTTCTTGCGGCCGTAGTACAGGTTGGCCAGCGCGCGCACGCCCACGACCGACGAGAACATCGAGGTCAGGATGCCCAGGCAGTGAACCACCGCGAAGCCCCGGATCGGGCCCGAACCGAAGGCCAGCAGCGCCAGGCCCACGATCAGCGTGGTGAGGTTCGAGTCAAGAATGGTGCCCCACGCGCGTTCGAAGCCCTGATGGATGGCCTGCTGGGGGCTGGCCCCCGCGCGCAATTCTTCCCGTATGCGCTCGTTGATCAGCACGTTCGAGTCGATGGCCATGCCCAGCGTCAGCGCAATGGCCGCGATGCCGGGCAGCGTCAGCGTGGCCTGCAGCATGGACAGCAGGGCCAGCAGCAGCAGCACGTTGAGCGTCAGGCCGATCGTGGAGAACACGCCGAACAGGTGGTAGTAGATGATGATGAACGCGGCGATGGCCAGGAAGCCGTACAGCGTCGAGTAGAAGCCCTTCGAGATGTTGTCCGCGCCCAGGCTCGGGCCGATGGTGCGTTCCTCGATGATGGACATCGGCGCGGCCAGCGCACCAGCGCGCAGCAGCAGGGCGGTGTCGGCGGCTTCCTCGGAGGTCATGCTGCCCGAGATCTGCACTTGGCCGCCCGCGATTTCGCCGCGGATGACCGGCGCGGTGACCACTTCGCCCTTGCCGTTTTCGAACAGCAGGATGGCCATGCGCTTGTTGATGTTGTCGCGGGTGACGTCGCGGAAGATGCGGGCGCCCTTGGAATCCAGCGTCAGGTGGACGGCGGCCTGCTGGGTCTGCGAATCGCGGCCGGGCTGCGCATCCTGCAGGTTTTCGCCGGTCAGGATGACCTGGCGGCGGACCAGGATGGGACGGCCGTCGCGGTCGTTGTAGCGTTCGAGGCCGAACGGGACGCTGCCGCCCAGCAGCGCGGCCTGCGCGGTGGGGGAGTCGTCGACCATGCGGATTTCCAGCGTGGCGGTGCGGCCCAGCAGTTCCTTGGCCTTTGCCACGTCCTGCACGCCGGGCAGCTGCACCACGATGCGGTCCGAGCCCTGCTGCTGGATGACCGGTTCGGCCACGCCCAGCTCGTTGATGCGGTTGTGCAGCGTGTTGATGTTCTGCTTGAGCGCGGAATCCTGCACGCGCGTGACGGCGGCCGGATTCAGGGCGGCCATCAGGAGCTGCTTGCCGCCTTCTTCGCGTTCGGTGAATTCAAGGTCGGGCAGGCGCGAACGCAGCGTCGAGATGGCGCGGTCGCGGTCGTCGGTGTTGGCGAAGGTGGCGGCAATGCCCATGCCGGAGCGTTCAACGCCGGCGACGGGGATCTTCTGGTCGCGCAGCACGGAGCGCACGTCGGCAGCCAGCGAGTCGTAGCGGGCGGTCAGGGCGCCCTGCATGTCGACCTGCAGCAGGAAGTGCACGCCGCCGCGCAGGTCCAGGCCCAGGTACATGGGCTTGGGGGCGAACCAGCCCATCGCGCGCATCCAGCTGGGCGAGGCCGGCAGCAGGTTCAGCGCCACGGTGTAGTGCGGGTCGCCTTGGACGGTGTTGAGGGATTTGTCGATCAGGTCGCGCGCCTGCAGTTGCAGGTCGGTCGACGTGAAGCGGGCGCGCACGGTGCCGAGCGTGCCGTTCTGTTCGTAGTAGACCCCGTCGTTGGGGATCTTGGCGTCGGCCAGTACCTGCTCGACCCGGTCACGCATGGCCGGATCCACCTTGATGGTGGCCTTGGCGCTGGAAACCTGGACGGCGGGCGACTCGCCGTAGAAATTGGGAAGCGTATACAGCAGGCCGATAAGGACCGCAATCAGGACCGTAATGTACTTCCAGAGGGGATAGCGGTTCATTGCCGGCTACGTCATGTAAGAGTGGAGAAAAGGCCGCCCGGGCGGCTGGCGCGGCGGGCGGCGGGGCAGCTGCCGCGGGCCCGGGGCCCGGCGGCGGAGCTCCTATGGGACGCTTACAGGGCCTTGATGGTTCCCTTGGGCAGAACGGTCGACACCGACGACTTCTGCATGATGATCTCGACCGGCTTGTCGGCCAGTTCCGAGACTTCGACGGTGACGTAGCTGTCGTTGACCTTGGTGACCTTGCCGAGCATGCCGCCGGCGGTGACGACTTCGTCGCCCTTGGCCAGGGCCGCGATCAGGTTGCGGTGTTCCTTCTGGCGCTTCATCTGCGGACGGATCATCAGGAAATAGAGGATCACGAACATCAGGACGATGGGCAGCATGCCCATCAGCGCATTGCCTTCGGGGGCGGCGGCCTGGGCCACGACGAGGCTGGCGGTATCGATAACGGACATTGAATTCTCCTGCGTTTGAGTCTGTTTGGGTTTATCGCTATGTTTTTAATGCGCCCATCCCCGCGCGAGCCATGGATAGGGCAAGCCGACTATTGTATATAGGTTATCGCCAGCCTTTAACTAGGGCGTCATCCCATGCGCCAGGCGGCTCCCGCTTGCAGCGGCGGCCTGCCCGGTCAAATGGGGGCGAAATCCGTCGGGAAA
Source organism: Achromobacter sp. (assembly GCA_032015805.1). GTDB lineage: Bacteria > Pseudomonadota > Gammaproteobacteria > Burkholderiales > Burkholderiaceae_B > Achromobacter. Next base: position 189 of record DALZRX010000552.1, on the reverse strand, counting down.
AGCCCCCGGCGGCGGCTTTTTTGGCCGGCTACTCCACGCCGCGGGCGCGGTCCGCGGCGAACTGCGCGCGCCAGGCGTCAAAACGGCCTTCCGCAATGGCTTCGCGCATTTCCTTCATGATAGTCAGATAGAAGTGCAGGTTGTGCAGCGTGTTCAGGCGCGCGCCGGTGATCTCGTTGGCGCGCTGCA
>DALZRX010000551.1:0-2969 GCA_032015805.1 Achromobacter sp. | reverse complement strand
CTTCCAGTACTTGGGATTGCCGACCAGCGCCTTCATCACGTCTTCCTGGCCGATCGCGTACATGGCGGCCTGGCGGATCTTCTTGTTGTTGAAGGGCGGGTACTTGAAGTTGAAGCGGTACATCGTGAAGTAGCCGACCGGGCTGAGCGACTCTTCCTTGAGGTCCGGGTTGCCTTCGATCATCGGCAGCAGGTCGTACGGGAACTGCTCGACGAAATCGATCTCGCCGCCGAGCAGCGCATTGGCGGTGGTCAGCGCATCGGGCATGACGTCCCATTCGACCTTGTCGACGTGGACGACCTTGCCACCGGCCAGGCCGCTGACGGGTTCCTTGCGCGGCACGTAGTCGGCGTTCTTGACGTAGACGGTCTTCACGCCCGGCTTGAATTCAGCGACCTTGAACGGACCCGATCCGGTCATGTCGGTGATGGGCTTGCCGATGGCCTGTTCGGCGATGCGCTTGGGCATCATGAACGGCGCGGTGCCTGTGGGCTTGGACAGGGCGCGCAGCGCCAGGTCCGTGGGTTCCTTCATGACGATGCGAAAGCTCTTGTCGTCGATGACTTCAATCTTGTCCGTGAACTTCAGCAAGGTGCGGCCCATGCCGTCGCCGCCGGCCCAGCGCTTGATCGACGCCACGCAATCCTCGGCCGTCACCGGCTGGCCGTCATGCCATTTCTGGCCCGGGCGCAGGGTCATGGTGTAGGTCTTGCCATCGGGCGAGACTTCCCATTTCTCAAGCATCTGCGGCTGCACCTTGTTGTCGGCGTCGGTGGCCAGCAAGGTGTCGTAGATCATGTAGCCGTGCCACGTCGTGATGTAGGCGGTGGTGGCGTGCGGATCGGTCAGGCGCAGCGGCGAATGCATTACCGTCTTGATGACGGTCTCGGCATAGGCCCCCTGGGCCATCGCGAGAGTGACGCCGGCCAGCGCGGCCGCTCGGACAAACTTGAGCATGTATTTCCCCTTGAAGCGTAGTGAGCGGCGCATGGGCCGCTACGTCGTTGACGCGCCGCGCTGGGGCGGCGCGCGAGGGTCAGGCTGTCGCTGCGGACCGGCCGTCGAATACTGGTCCGCAAGGCGCCATTCTGATGCCGGGACGCAACCGTGTCCATGGTTGTTTTGCCGCATCCATCAGCATCGAACCGGGCGCTGCGCAGACGAGGATTGTGTGCGCGATCGGGGCGAAGTCGGCGCGAAAGTGCGCCGAACTCTTCACCACGAGGATCGCGGCGCGCGTGGGTTCGACGCCCGCAAACCGGAACATCTCCTGGTCCGCCATCTGCACCTTGCTGGAGGCCACGATGATGCGCACGCCGCCAATGCGCAGGCAGGCGCTGGGCCCCAGGTCCATGTGAAAGCCGCGATAGAAAGCGCCATGCGTATCGAAGCGTCCATCCGAAGTTTTCTCGACGATGAACTCGGTGTCCAGTGGTTCGTCGTCGGGAATACCCGAGTGTCCACCCAGTGCAATCCGCACCGTGTTGCCTGCACCGGCGCGGTGGGCGGCCAGCGCCGCGGCGGGGTCCACAATCAGGCCGATTGCCGTGTCGCGCGCACCGTGGCGGATCAGTGCGCGCAGCACGCCGGTGGTATCGGAACTGCCGCCCGCGCCAGGGTTGTCCTGCGCGTCGGCGATGACGACGGGCTTGGTGGCCTCGCGGGCCAGCCGCATCGCTTCCTGCACGGCTTCGTCCGGCGTATAGAGCCTGCCGCCAAAGTCCTGTTCCGCATTCAATACCGCGCGCGCCATCTCGTCGGCGGCGGCATCGGCTTCGGCCTGCGTCATGCCATAGGCCCAGACCGTGGGCGCGCATTCAGGAAAGTCCGCGGCCGGAAAGCCGGTCGCAAAGGACAGGCTGGCCGCGCCGCGCGCCTCGAGGTCGCCCAGCAACTGATACAGGCTGCGGGCCGGCTCGATGTCGGTGGACTGCCAGCACAGCGATATCAGGAAGGGCAGGCTGCGCAGCGCCACATAGTGGCGCGGCATGCCGCCCAGTCGCTGCGCCAGCAGGCCGGCGGCGCGCTGTCCGGTCTCGGCCATGTCGATGTGGGGATAGGTGCGATAGCAGACCAGCGCGTCGGCATGGCGCACCATCGCGCGGGTCACGTTGGCGTGCAGGTCCAGGCTGGCAACGATGGGCACGTCCGGGCCGACCAGTTCCCGAACCCGTTTGAGCAGCTCGCCCTCGCCATCGTCCAGATGCTCGGTGACCATGGCGCCGTGCAGATCCAGGTAAACCCCGTCCAGTGGCATCGCCTGCGACAGGCCCTGCAGAATCATCGCGCTGATGCGCTCGAACGCTTCGCGGGTGACATGCCCGGAAGGACTCGCCGCGGCCCACGTCGTGGGAATCAACGCATGCTGTCCCATGGCCTCGATGAACCCGGCCACCGGAATGTTCGCGCCCGCCACCGCCTCGAACATCGCGGAACCGCTGACCAGCTTCGGCCAACCCCCACCCTTGTCCGCAAAATCTTCCCACGTCGCGCGCGACGGCGCGAACGTATTGGTCTCATGCTGAAAGCCGCCGATCCCGATGCGCATCAGGTTTCCCCTTGTCGTACAGATATTCGGAAAGCGCGGCGATGCGCCGCGCCGTTTCAGTGCTTCAAGACACGCCCCTCAGCCCCGAGGCAAGAACGACGCGCTGCAAATCTGGCAATACCCTAGCAAGCGCAGTCGCGCGGAGCCGGCTTTGCCGGTCCGCTGCGACGCCCCCTGGGGGGAGGCGCGAAGCGCTTCGGGGGGAGCGTCATCCCGCCGGTCCGCTGCGACGCCCCCTGGGGGGAGGCGCTGCGCGCCTCGGGGGGGTCACTTCGCCACTGGCATGGTGAATTCGGCGCCCTTGGCGATGCTGTCCGGCCAGCGTTGCATCACGCTCTTGTAGCGCGAGTAGAAGCGGATGCCTTCTTCGCCGTAGGCGTGGTGGTCGCCGAACAGCGAGCGCTTCCAGCCGCCGAACGAG
>DALZRX010000550.1:0-2975 GCA_032015805.1 Achromobacter sp. | reverse complement strand
ATGGTGCCGTCGGCGCCCACCACCGCCCCGTATCCTTGCGCCACCGCGACCGGCTTGGCCGGCGAATCGCCCGGCGCGTGCGCCTGCAGGCGCACGCTGCCTTGCAGTACTTCACTATGAACGCCTTGTGCGCTGCTCTGCACCCGGAAGCGCGTGCCACGTACGCCCGTTACGGCGACAGGGGTGCGGATCTCGAATCGGCCCACGCCCTGACCCGACGGCGCGACGTGCGACTCCACGCTGCCCCGCCGCACGTTGATCACCGAATCGGTCAACGCGGTGCCCTCGAACTGGCGCAGGCGTGTGAGGTCCACGGCGCCGTTGGAGGGCAGCGTCAGCCGGGATCCGTCGGCAAGCTGCAGCGTGATGAAGCCATTGGGGGCGGTTTCCAGCTTGCTGCCTTCGGGCACCGGCGTTCCGGGCTGGACGGACCTGCCGTTCAGGCTTGCCTGGCCGCTGACGTGCACGACCTGCGCCTGCGCGTCACGCACCGGAATCATTGCCAGGGGGATGTGCAGTTCCAATCCGATGGGCAGCAGTTCCGGGGTGACGATCTTGTTGAGCGTCTGCAGGCGGTTCCAGTTGGCTTGGTTGCGCGTGTACTGCGTGGCCAGTTCAATCAGCGTTTCGCCTGGGCGGACGCGATGGATGAAGTCCTCGCCCAAGGCGCCGGCGGGCTGGCTGCGCACCGGGGCGCCGAGCGTGATGCAGGAAAACAGGACAAGCAGAGAAAGCGCGCGGATGCGGCTCATGGCAAACGATTCTCCAGGGATTCGGCAACGCAGCTAGGGCGACCTGGTCTCGCTGTCCTCGGAGGGGCTGACCAGTTCGAGCCGGTAGCCAAGCGCATAGGACGAGGTCAGACGCACACCGTGCTGAGGACGTAGCTGAAGCTTTTGCCGGATGTTCGACAGGTGGGTGTCCAACGTGCGCGATGTGGCGGGGATTTCACGGTTCCAGACGCACTCGGCGAGCACGTCGCGGGACATGAGGCGGCCCACATTGCGGAAGAACAGCAGCGCCAGTTCGAATTCCTTTGGAGCCAGTGCGACGGCGACGTCGTCCAGCGAAATAGAGCGCCCCGCGGGATCAACGCGGTACCGGGCCACTTCGATGGTTTGGTCCTCGGGCTCGGCGATCTGGCTGCGGCGCAGGAGCGCCGCAACGCGGGCCAGCAGTTCGAGGGGGCGCATCGGTTTGACGATGTAGTCGTCCGCGCCCGCGCGCAGGCCCTCGACCAGGTCGTCCTCGGCGGACCGGTTGGTCAGGAAGATCACGGGAATTCGTGCGCCGATGTGAGCGCGCAACCATCGGACCACGTCGTCGCCATCGATATCGGGCAAGTGCCAGTCCAGCAGCACCAGATCAAATGCTTCAGTGCGCAAGGCCGCGAGGAGATCCCGGCTTTGGTGATAGCTGGTGCAAACGTAGCCGGCGGTGGACAGAACTTGCTGGATACGCCGAGCCTGGTCCAGGTCGTCTTCCAGCGACGCGATTTTCATTTGACGAGTTCTCGCGAAAGTTGGCTGCGCAGGCGCGCATAACGGCGACCTAGCAAAACGAAGGGGGGGCGATTTATGTAAACGAATGATAACTCGGGAAAACCCTTTCGCGGCTACGTTATGGCAAGAACTGTCAAACATTGCAAAGTTGACGAATCTTGACTGGAGTTGTTGCGTAGGCGGAGCCCACACTGTTCCGACGATGTCACCAGCCGCGACACAGCCGGCGGTGCAAGGGGAGGGAATGCAGAACGGAACAGACATGAATCAATTGCGCATACTTGTGATGTCCCCGGACGAAGCCGTACGCGGTTCGTCCGTGTCCACGCTCCTGCAGGCCGGCATCTCGGCCCGCGGTTGCTCGACTTCTCTGGAATTGTTTGGCCTGCTTAACGGCGGGCACCACGACGCGGTGATCCTGGACATCGGCGCGTCGGGTGAAATTGGATATGCCCTGGTTGCGCGCCTGCATGGCTCCGCGCCGCTGGGCATTGTCGTTGTTGGCCGGGGCATGTCCGTGGATAACCGGCTGCGTTGCCTTCAAAGCGGCGCCGACGCCTGTCTGCCGGACCCTCAGGATCCGCGCGAGCTCGTGTGCATCCTGTTGGCGCTGGCGCGCCGCCTGCCTGCGGCCGTTGATCCCGCACAAGAATCCCCGGTGGGCAACAACGGCCAATGGGAATTGCGGGATCAGGGTTGGACCCTGGCGGCTCCTAACGGCGTGTCGCTGTCGTTATCCGCCAACGAACGCCTCATCGTTCGGGCATTACTGGACGCGGCGGGCAGGTCGGTAGGCCGTGAGGCGCTTGGCGACGAATTGCAGGTCGAAGGGGGCGCGGCGCGCGCGAGCAGTGCGCGAAGCATCGACGTCATTGTCAGCAGGCTGCGGCGCAAAGCCGAACAGGCGGGCGTGGTGTTGCCGATCCGCACCGTCTACGGCAGCGGCTATCTTTTTACAGACCGGTGAGTGCGCAAGCAGTACACTGCGCCGATCCGACGCTGCGGGGCAGGGATTGCCCGCATACCTGCGGCGGCCGGCAGCCAGCGGCTTCGCCGAATCTGCCCGCTACATGGCCCCAATTTGCGCGAGCGGCCGTCAACTGCACGGCTTTTCGCGGCAACATGCCGCTTGGCGTCACTTACAAAAAACTTTGACAGTAGCCCTTCATCTCAGTTATGCTAAAGGGCTTACTGCTTTATTTCGCGCGCAAAATCTGCACGCCCAGGCAGACAGTTCAGGACCCAAGCCGAAGGTGCGTCACGAGCCTTTTGTCTTTGGTCCAGTTAGTAATAACTGGCTTTCTGGCTGCAACGGTTTTGTGCGTTTGTCATGGTTTGTTGGCAAGCCCGCTCTTTTACGTATTTGAACGTTTGAGGCGGTTTTGCGCGAACTGCCTTCTCCGAAAGCTCACCCGCTCCAGGAGACGAGTACGTAAGTACTTACCAGTGGTACGTAAAAGGGATTTCAAAGGT
>DALZRX010000549.1:0-2982 GCA_032015805.1 Achromobacter sp. | reverse complement strand
TGCTGATGGTGGGCGTGGGCGCGGTGGCGCTGGCCATCGTGCAGTCGGAATCGCCTACGTGGCAGCGCAGCGAGCTGGCGATCGCGGCCGCGGTCGGCGTGATGGCGCTGATCGCCTTTGTGGCCTGGGCGCGCGTCACCCCGCACCCGCTCGTGGATCTGGCGCTGTTCAAGCACCGCACGTACCGCTACGTGAACCTGGCGACGCTCAGTTTTGGCATTGCGTTCGCCATGATGTTCTTTGCGTTCTTTTTCTACATGACGGGGGTGTGGCATTACAGCCTGCCACGCGCGGGGCTGGCGGTCACGCCCGGGCCGCTGCTGGTGATGCCGACGGCGATCATCACGGGCCGGCTGGCGGCGCGGCTGGGCCATCGGCCGTTCCTGGTGGGCGGCGCGCTGGTGTATGCGGCGAGCGGCTTGTGGTTCCTGCTGGTGCCCGGCGCCGAGCCCGCCTATCTGCGCGAATGGCTGCCCGGCCTGCTGCTGAGCGGTATCGGTGTGGGCATGGTCCTGCCCTCATTGTCCGGCGCGGCGGTGAACCGGCTGCCGGCTCAGCATTACGCCGTGGGCAGCGCGGTCAACCAGGCGACCCGCCAGGTCGGCGGCGTGCTGGGCGTGGCGATCACGGTGCTGATGCTCGGGCACGGCGTGGCCAGCCACGCGGATTTTTCGCCCATCTATGTCGCGCACGTGGGGTTGGCGTTGTTGACGGCGCTGCTATGTCTGCCCGTGGATACGCGGCCTAGGACGGCATGAGCCCGACGGTGACGGAGATCGGCCGCCGCGGCAGGTAACCGCCGCCGTGGCCGCGCCTTGCGCATCACGTTGGCCGGTCCAGGTGTAGGACAGGGCAAAGCCGGCCTTCGACATCGAAAAGCCGTCGTGCGTGGGCCAGGGTGGCGGAAATTGGGGGTCTCATCGGGTCGAGATGTTGTCGGCAGAAATGATGCAATTTTGGTGCGAACCGTGACAGAATGTCAGCCACGCTGCGCCAGGCTGTGCCGATGAATCTCGTATTGATCAGGTCCCTAAATGCCCGTTACCGGTGATGCGCCCCTGACCCAATCGCCCGGCGACGCCGCGGATTGTCCGCAGTGCGACCCGGAGGGTCCTCTGGACAGGCTGGCGCGCCTGGCCCGACGCATGTTTGGCGTGGACATGGCTGCCATTGCGTGCACCGACGCCGATGGGGCGTGGCAGGCGGTGGCGGGCAGGGCGGACGCCCAAGTGCAGTTTGCCTGGTCCATCGAGCACCCCGTGCGCGCCGCCGATGGCCGGCTCCTTGGCGCCTTCCGGCTTTGGCACGGGCAGGCGCGAGAATTCACCTGCGACGACCGGCAGGCCCTGCAGGATCTGAGCAGTCTCGCCGCCACCGCCGTCGAGAAACGCCATGCGCTGGCGTGCGAGCGTGCCGACGAAGACACCTGGCGCGACGAAGCCCGCAAGCTGTCGCTCGCCATCGCGGGCAGTGGCACGGGCGTGTGGGACCGCAACGTGGTGACCGGCGAGATCACCTATTCCCCCGGCTGGAAGGCGTTGCTGGGTTATGGCGAAAACGAGCTCACGACGCGCATCGAAGACGCGTACACGCGCCTGCATCCCGACGATCTGGCATACGTGCGCGCCGCCATGCAGGAACATTTCGACGGCAAGACCGAAAGCTACGAGGTCGAACACCGCATCCGGTGCAAGGACGGCAGCTACAAGTGGATCTGCAGCCGCGGCAAGGTGGTCAGCCGCGACGAGGCGGGCAGGGCGCTGCGCATGATGGGCACCACCACCGACATCAGCGCGGTGCGCGCCATGTCGGAAAGGCTCCAACGCACGGCGGACCTCGTCGTCAACCTGACCGACGCCGTGCCGGGGCTGGTTTTCCAATGCCGCCCGGTGCCGGAAGGCGGATCGTGGTTCTCGTACGTCAGCGCGGGCATCTGGGACATGTTCGAGCTCACCGCCGACGAGGTGCGCGCCAACACCACCGCCATCGAACAGCGCCTTCATCCAGACGACCTGCCTGCCTATCGCGCGTCGCTGCAAGCCGCGGCCGCGGCGCAGACGCCCTGGCATCTTGAGTTCCGCGTGTGCCTGCCGTTGCAGGGCGTGCGGTGGCGCCAAGGCGACGCCAGCCCACGTCGCGACGCCGACAATGGGGTGGTCTGGCACGGCTTTGTCACTGACATCACCGACCGCAAGCGGGCCGAACTCGAGTTGCGCGAGCTGGCCGCCACGGACGCGCTGACAACCCTGCCGAACCGGCGTCATTTCATGTCGCGCATCGCGGCGGAGCTGGCGCGGATCAAGGGCCACGGCGGCCAGGGGTCGGCGGTGCTGATGTGCGATCTGGACCACTTCAAGCACATCAACGACACCTGGGGGCATGCCATCGGCGATGGTGTGCTGCAGCATTTTGCCAAGATGCTGCGCACCCAGTTGCGCGAGATCGATCTGGTGGGGCGCATTGGGGGCGAAGAATTCGCCGTGGTGCTGCCGGATACCGATATCGAACGCGCCCACCTTTTCGCCCGCAATGTGCAGCGCCGCATCGCCGATTCGCCGTTTTCATCGGACGGCCGGCACATCCCGCTGACGGTCAGCATCGGGATTTCCGCGCTGCACACCAAGGACGACGATGCGGAGCTGGCGCTGAGCCGCAGCGACCGCGCGCTGTATTACGCCAAGCAACGGGGACGCAATCGGATCGAGTCGGTGTTTTCCCGATAGAACAACCCGCCAGACCATTTGTTCCATTGACCGTACATTAGGACACCCCTAGAGTTCCCGTCATGGGAACCTCATTGCCACTTCCGAAGTACCACCAGATCTACCTCGTCCTGCGCGAGCAATTGCAGGAGGGGCGGTTCGACCAGGACGGCGTGCCCGGAGAGCATGCGCTGGCCGACCAGTTCGATGTCGCGCGCATCACCATTCGCAAGGCGATGGAGATGCTGGTGGCGGACGGCCTGGTGTCGCGCCGGCCCGG
>DALZRX010000548.1:0-2993 GCA_032015805.1 Achromobacter sp. | reverse complement strand
CGGCCTCGGGGCCGGACAGCACGCCTTGCTCCACCAGCCGCACCCAGTGTGGACACGGTCGCAGCAGGATGCGGACCTCGGGCGCCGCGCGCTGCACGAGCGCGGCGAACTTGGGGCTGGCAAGCGTGCCCGTTGTCGCAAAGACGCCGACCACGCCCGAATGCGTCAGGTGCGCGGCGGGCTTGATGGCGGGTTCGACGCCGATGATGATGAGTTCGGGATGGCGTTTGCGCAGCAGCGCGATCGCGGCGGCCGTGGCGGTGTTGCAGGCCACCACCATCGCGCGGGCGCGCCGCGACACGAAGTAGTCGGCGATGGCGCAGGCGCGGCGCTCGACGAATGCCTGGGACTTTTCCCCGTAGGGCACATGGGCGGAGTCGGCCACGTAGAGCAGCGGCTCATGCGGCAGCGCATCGCGGATCGCGCGCAGCACGGTAAGGCCGCCGACGCCGGAGTCGTAGACGCCGATGGGAGATTCGGAAAGCATGGAATGCCGTGGGTCAATGCGAAATGCGGTGGCCGCAAGTGTAGCGCCGGGGCGGCGCGGCCTTGCGCCCTCAATCCGGCGCCTCTCGGCTCATGGGATTGCGCCCATCCCGGTTTCGTCCCGCTGCCGCCGCGCTTCGTCGATCAGCTTCTGCGCGGCGCCGGACAGGGGGGCGTCGCGCCAGATCAGGTTCAGCGGCGCGCGTAGCGCCGCCGGATGGGTCACGCTGACGTACACCACGCCTTCGATGTTGACGCGGCGCAGCGACGCCGGCACCAGCGAAACGCCCAGTCCCGCGGCGACAAAGCTCAGGGTGGACAGCATGCGCGGCGCCTCCTGTGTCACGCGCGGGCTGAAGCCCTCGGCGCTGCACGCGGCGATGATCGCGTCATACAGGCCCGGGCCGCTGTGGCGCCGATACAGGATCAACGATTCGTCCGCCAGTTCGGACAGCGCGATGCGCTTGCGCGTACGTCCCTTGACGGCGGGGTGGTCCGCCGGAAAGGCCGCCAGCATGGCTTCCTCGAGCACGGTCTCCATCATCACGCCGCGGTCCGCGCCATGCGCACCCCGGATGAAGGCGACGTCGACGCGTCCCTCGGCCACGTCCTCGCGCAGTTCGCCGGTGCTGCTTTCTTCGAGCACCAGATGCACATGCGGCGCGCTTTCCCGGAAGCGCCGGATCACCGCCGGCACGAACGGATGAAACGCCGCGGACCCGGTGAAGCCGACCGTCAGCCGGCCAGACTCGCCCTGCGAGACCCGGCGCACGCCGTCCACCGCCTGGTCCACCATCGCGAGGATGTTGCGCGCGTCATCCAGCAGCGCGCGCCCGCTTTCCGTCAGTTCCATGCCACGTGGCAGACGGTGGAACAGGGTCACGCCCAGTTCGGCTTCCAGTACGCGGATCTGCTGGCTGAGCGGCGGCTGGCGGATGCCGAGCCGCGCGGCAGCCTTGGTCAGGTGGGATTCCTCGGCTACCGCCAGGAAGTAACGCAACAATCGAAGATCTACGCTTGCCATATGTGCTCGATATGATTCCTTAGCTTGTCATATATTAGACATTATCCATAGCGAGGAGTAGGCTGCAATCTCGTTATCCACCTCTGGCGCGGCCCCGCGCCAGCCTTGACCGCCGGACCCGCGCCGGCCATAAAAAAGATGAACGCAGCACCCTCCCTTGAAGAGGCCGGTTTACGGCCTCCGCCCACTTGCGGCCAGTTGTTCTACGGGTTCCTAATGCTCGGCCTGACCGCCTTCGGCGGCGCCTTGCCCCTGGCCCGTCGCATGGTGGTCGACAAGCACCGCTGGCTGACCGGCGCCGAATTCACCGAATTGCTGGGCCTGTGCCAATTCCTGCCGGGCGGCAACATCATCAACCTGTCTGTCGCCCTGGGCATGAAATTCCGCGGCCCGCGCGGCGCGTTCGCCGCGCTGATGGGGCTGATCCTGGCGCCGTCCATCATCGTCGTCATGCTGGGCATGGTCTACGACCGGTTTAGCGACGACCCCGACATCCAGCATCTGTTCGCCGGCCTGGCCGCGGCCGCTGCCGGCCTCCTGATTTCCATGGCGGTCAAGATCGGCATGCCTGTCATCAAGCGCCGCGACTGGCTTGCGGGCGTGGTCGCCACCGCCTGTTTCATTGCCATCGCCGTCCTGCGCATTCCGCTCCTGCCGACCATGGCGATCATGACGCCGCTGAGCATCCTCATGGTCTGGAGGCAACGCCGATGATCCACACCCTTGTCGCACTCGTCCTCATCTTCTCCGAACTGTCCGTGCTGGCCTTCGGCGGCGGCAACACCATCCTGCCGGAGATGCAGCGCCAGGTCGTGGAAGTGCACGGCTGGATGACCGCCGCCGACTTTTCCGCGCTGTTCGCGCTGGGGCAGGCCGCGCCCGGTCCGAACCTGATGGTCGTCACCCTGGTCGGCTGGCACGTGGCCGGTCTGCCTGGCCTGCTTGCCACCACCATCGCCAAGTTCGGCCCGTCGTCCATCATCACCGTCGTCGCACTGGGCCTCTGGGAAAAATTCAAGGATCGTCCGTGGCGCGGCGTCATCCAGGCCGGCATTTTTCCCATGACCGTGGGCCTTGTCGCCGCCAGCGCCTCGCTCATCACGGAGGCCTCGGTGCACACCTGGCTGCTGGGGGCGATCACCACCCTCGTGGCCATCCTGGCCAGCGTCACGCGCATCCATCCGCTGTGGCTGCTGTTTGGCGGCGCCCTGGCCGGTTTGCTGGCCATCGGTTAGCGTAAGAGCCTGTGCAAGGCGCCGGGACGCGCAGCGCGCCCCGGCCCCGCCCCGCAGACAGGAGTCCGCCATGCAGCCGCTCAAAGACGAAAGCGCCGGGGATGACGACCCCCGGCAGGCAGCCGCCCCGCGCGAGCCCGCCGAAAGTGCCGGCGCCGCCTCGAACGCCGACCGCCTGCCGTTCTTTCATGCCCATCGCCGGCTCATGGGATGCGCCGGCCTGCTGCTCGCGGTCGCGGGCGGGCTTT
>DALZRX010000547.1:0-2995 GCA_032015805.1 Achromobacter sp. | reverse complement strand
CGGAGCGAAGGCTCCGGACCGCAATCGTAGCCCCGCGCGCCCCAGGCCGACGACGTGCCGGGCGTCAAAAGAACCATCCCCGCTCGCCGCCACGCCGAGCGTCAAAAGAACGCAACGCTCCACAAAAAAGGCGCCCTGAAAGCGCCCTTAAACACACCCGGAAAAGCCCTCAGAAAGGCCCCGTCAAAGCCCTCGAGAAGCTCCCTTCAAAGCCTCCCGATACTCCCCCTCCAACTGCGCCACCAACTCAGCCACAGCCAACACCTCCTGCACCGCCCCAACCCCCTGCCCAGCACTCCAAACATCCTTCCAAGCCTTCGGCCGCGAACTCTTATCCATATTCGCCACCGGCCTCACCCCATTGCCAGCCAGCACCACAGGATCCAGACCCGCAGCCAAGATACTGGCCGACAGATAATTGGCAGGCACGCCGGAAAAGTAAGGCGTATAAGTCACATCCGAAGCCTGCGCCGCCAGCACCATCTCGCGATACGCATCCCCCGCCAGCGACTCCTGCGTCGCAATGAACCGCGTGCCCATGTAAGCGAAATCGCACCCCAGGACCTGCGCCGCCAGAATGTCCTTCCCGTGGCTGATGCACCCCGACAACGCCAACGGCCCGTCATAGAACGCCCGGATCTCGTTCACCAGCGCGATCGGATTCATCTGCCCCGCGTGGCCGCCCGCGCCCGCCGCCACCAGGATCAGCCCATCGGCTCCCGCATCCAGCGCCCGCTTCGCATGCCGCACGTTCGTCACGTCATGGTAGACCAACCCCCCGTACGCATGCGCCGCCTTCACCACTGCCTCCGGCGCGTGCAGGGACGTGATCAAGAGCGGCACCTCGCGTTCCGCGCAGATCGCCAGATCGCCTTGCCAGCGTGGATTGCTCGGGTGCACGATAAGGTTCACCCCATACGGCGCCACCTTCGCCGCCGGCGCCTCCCGGCGCCGTGCGGCCAGCCCGTCCTCGATACGGGTGATCCACTCGTGCAACTGCTCCTGCGGCCGCGCGTTCAGCGATGGGAACGTGCCGATGATCCCCGCCGCGCACTGCGCGACCACCAGTTGCGGTCCGGAAACCAGGAACATGGGGGCGCCAATCAGCGGCAGGCGGATCTGGTCTCGCAAGGCGGACGGGGAATTCATCGTGATGCTCCGGGGTCAGTCAGTTGGCCTGGATATTGGCCGTCTGGATCACGTCCGACCACAACGCGTACTCGCGGTCGATACGGGCCTGCAGGGCGTTGGCGTCCCCCGCGTTGATCGTGTAGCCGCCTTCGGTCATCGCCTGGCGGAACGCCGGGTCCTTCGAGACCTCGGCAAGCGCGCGCGTCAGGCGCGCCGTGACGGCATCGGGCAGTTTCTTCGGACCGACCAGCGCATACCAGCCCACCACCTCGTAGTCCTTCATGCCGGCCTCCATCATCGTTGGCACGTCGGGCAGCTCGGGATTGCGCGTCTTTGACGTCACCGCCAGCGCGCGTGCCTTGCCGCTCTTGACGAACGGAATGGCCGTGCTCGTGATGTCGAACATGAACGTCACCTTGCCGCTCACCACGTCCATCATCGCCGGCGAATTGCCGCGATACGGCACGTGCAGCATCGACGCCTGAGTCTGCTTCTTGAGGAGCTCCGCCGACAGGTGATTAGACGCGCCGATGCCCGCCGACCCGAACGACACCGCGTCCGGATGCTCGCGCGCGTACGTCACCAGCTCGCCCACGTTCTTCGCGGGAATCTGCGGACCGATCAACAGCACATTGGCGTAGTCCACCACCAGGCCGATCAGTGAAAAGTCCTTGCGCGGATCGAACAGCGTGCTGCGCTGGACCAGCGGCGACATCGTCAGCGTAGGGCTGGCCGCAAAGCCCAGCATGTAGCCGTCCGGCGTGGCCTTGGAGGTCGCGTCCGACGCGATCATGCCGCTTGCGCCCGCACGGTTCTCCACCACCACGGTCTGTCCCAGCTTGTCACCCAGGTACTTGGCAAAGACGCGGGCCGTCGTGTCCACCGGCCCGCCCGGCGCATAGCCCACTAGCAGGCGGATGGGGCGGTCGGGGTACGTCTGCGCCGACGCGGCCTGCGCGCCGGCGAGTGCCGCCACGGCCGTGGCGGCGGCGATAAGGGTCTTGATGTTCACGCTCTTGTCTCCTCGTGCATGGGTGGCCGGTCATGGAGCGGAACAACGGTCCGCGCCTACGCCAGCCTTTCTTTCAGCGGCTGCTTCAGGATCTTGCCGCTGACGGTGGTGGGAATCGTCTCGATGGGAATGATCTGCGCCGGCCGCTTGTACGGCGCAAGCTGGGCGCGCAGGTGCAGCATCAGCAGATGGGTGTCGATCGTCGCGCCGGGAAGGGGCTCGACGAAGGCGATGACCTCTTCGTTGTGATCGGCCGTGTCGCGTCCCACCACGGCCGAAAGGCGCACGCCGGGAAAGGCGTTGATCACCGACTCGACCTCGATCGGGTAGACGTTGAAGCCCGAGCGGATGATCAGGTCCTTCGAGCGCCCGGAGATGAACAGCGCGCCGCTCGCGTCCACGTAGCCGATGTCGCCCGTGTTGAGCCAGCCGCCCGGCAGCAGCGCCTGCGCAGTCTGTTCCGGATTGCGGTAGTAACCCAGCATCACGCCGGGACCGCGAATCAGGAGGTCGCCCCGTTCGCCCGGCGCGGGGGCCACGTCGGGGCTGCCGATGCGCAGCTCGACGCCGTCCACCGCGTGGCCCGCCGAACAATCGTCGCGCGGCGCATCGATGTCGGTGATGAACATGGAACCGGCGTACTCGGTGATGCCGTACCCGTGATGCATCGGCACCCCGAAGTAGCGTTCGGCGTCGCGCTTTTGCGTCGGATCGAGCGCCGCGCCGCCCGTATAGAGATAACGCAGGGCGGGTGCGCGCAGCTCCGCCCGGGGCGGCGCCACCGCCATCAGCCGGCTGAACATGGTCGGCACGCCCTGCACGATGCTGACGCCGGGGTGCGCCAACGCCTTG
>DALZRX010000546.1:0-2996 GCA_032015805.1 Achromobacter sp. | reverse complement strand
CGTCACGGGTGTCGTGCATGACGACTATTGAGCTTCAGATTCCCTCGGGCGCATCTACACGCCCCGCGCACCCCAGGCCGCCGCCACACCGGGCTCCGGTAGCTTCAGCTTGGCGGGCGCTGGGGCGAATCGGGTTCTTGAGGTTCTTGCCTGAGTCTGTGTGGGTGTGGAGCGTCTTGCGGGGCCCGCCCCACGGCGGCCGCGCGGGCGGCCTGGTGGGGCTTACGCGGTGTCTTGCGGCGGGGCGATGACGCTGCGCGATTGCGATGACGCTGCGCATCTAGGTGTCTGGCACCCTTACGCACTGCCGTCTGAATCTGCGGATCGTCTTGCCGGGTGTCAGACACCGGCCGCAGGAAAACGCTGGCCCGATCCTTGACCCCCACGGACGCGGCGCGGCGTCATTTGCAGCGCCTGACCAACTCCTTGAGCAGTCCGGTCACCTCGTCGGCCCGTTCAAAACCCGGAAGATGCGCGACGTCCGGCAAGGCGTGCGCGTGCGCATTCGGCAACAGCCGCGCGACGGTGTGAGCACGTTGCTGAATATGTGGGAAGTCCAGCTCGCCCCAGATGACGGACGCGGGGACGTTGATCTTTGCTAGCTGGGAAAACGCTTCCGCATCGTCACGATTAGTTCCGGACGGCGCGGCTGCCAGCGCAATGGCGTTCATCTCCAAAAACAGGCGACGTGTCTCGCCGGTCACGCGCCCATGCTCCGCCAGGGGCCCGTCCAAGAACAACTGTGCCTTGATCTCGTTGACGCGAGCTAGGTCTGCGGCGGATTCTGCCTGCCGTTGACGGGCCATCATTTCCTGGATTGCCGGTGGATAGACGGGAGCGGGGGCGCCGTTGACCGTTGGCGATATCAACATCAGGCCGCGAACTCGGGCGGGGTGCATCAGGGTCGCATTCAGCGCGATGTTGGCGCCTTGGGAGCAGCCGGCCAGGATGACTGGCGTAGAGCCGGCGGTGGCCTCGATGACGGCAATCAGGTCCGCGACGGCGGAGTGGCTCTCCGGCTTTGCGCGTGTCAACCCGAACCCGCGCCGATCGTAGGCAATGGCTTGGTAGTCCGATCCGCTGGACGGCAACTGCGCGCGCCACATGCGCCGGTCGCAGACGTTGGCATGAAGGAACACGACGGGCACGCCGCTGCCGGCGATGTCGGTGTGGATCGTGGCGGCACCGGAGACCACCTGCAACGCCGCGTCCATTCAAGTACTCCTCAGCCCGAATTCCGCAATCCCGCCGCGATCCCGTTGATCGTCAGATGAATCGCGCGCTGCACGCGTTTGTCGACCTCGGCCGTGGGGTTCTTCTGCGCGGCGCGGTGGCGGCGGATGAGGTCGATTTGCAGGTAGTTCAGCGGGTCGATATAGGCGAAGCGTTCGCGCAGGGATATCTGCAGGGTGGGGTTGTCGGCCAGCAGTTCGCGTTGCGTCAGCAGTTTGAGCATGGCGAGCGTGCGGCCGTGTTCGGCGCTGATGGCGCCAAAGATGCGTTCGCGCAGGGCGCGTTGGGGGACGAGTTGGGCGTAGCGGGCGGCGATGGCGAGGTCGGATTTGGCCAGGACCATTTCCATGTTGGAGAGCAGGGTGCGAAACGCGGGCCAGTCGCGGGCCATTTCGCGTAGTTGGGCGAGGCGGGCTCGGCGCGAGCGGGGGCCGTCGGGGGCGCCGGTTTCAAGGTAGGCCTCGATGGCTGAGCCCATGCCGTACCAGCCGGTGAGCATGAGGCGGCATTGGGCCCAGGAGAAGCCCCAGGGGATGGCGCGCAGGTCTTCGATGCGTTGGCCTTTTTTGCGGGAAGCGGGGCGGGAGCCGATGTTGAGGCCGGCGATTTCGCTGATGGGGGTGGCGGCGAAGAAATATTCGGCGAAGCCGGGGGTGTCGTAGACGAGGCCCCGGTAGGTGCGCTGCGCGGCCTCGGACATGAAGGACATGGCGGGGCCGTGGCTGGCCATGTGGGCGTCTTCGGCGCTGGTGGCTTCGGCGCGGGGGGCGAGGCTGGATTCGAGCGTGGCGGCGATGAGCAGTTCGAGGTGCCAACGGCCGACTTCGGCGTCCTTGTATTTGCTCTGGATGACTTCGCCTTGCTCGGTCAGGCGGATCTGTCCGGCGACGGTGCCGGGGGGCTGGGCAAGGATGGCGTCGAAGCTGGAGCCGCCGCCGCGTCCGACGGAGCCGCCGCGCCCGTGAAAGAGGCGCAGGCGGACGTTGCGGGTGGAGAAGACGTCGACCAGCGCGCGTTCGGCTTGGTAGAGCGACCAGTTGGAGGTGAGGAAACCGCCGTCCTTGTTGCTGTCGGAGTAACCCAGCATGACTTCCTGCGCGCCGTTCTGCGCAAGCTTCACGCGCTGGCGGACTTCGGGCAGGTCGAGCCAGGCGGCCATGATGTCGGCGCCGCGTTGCAGGTCGGGAATGGTCTCAAAGAGGGGGACGACCATGAGGCCGTCTTCGGCGTTGATGTCCTGGCCGGCGGGCGCGATGAGGCCGGCCTCTTTCTGGAGGACCATGACTTCGAGCAGGTCGCTCAAGGTCTCGGTGTGCGAGACGATGGTCTGGCGCACGGCCTGCTTGCCGTAGCGGGCGCGGCCAGCGGCGGCGGCGCGCAGGACGGCGAGTTCGCGGGTGGTGTCTTCGGTGTAGGCGATCCAGGGCGATGCCAGGGGGCGCGCCTGCGCGAGTTCGGCGCGCAGGAGTTCGACACGTTGTTCTTCGGACAGGGCCAGGTAGTCGAGGGGCTTGCCGTTGTGCGTGACGCCGGCGCGCGAGAAGAGTTCGGCGAGGGCGTTTTCGTGGACGTCGGAGCTTTGGCGCAGGTCGACGGTGGCCAGGTGAAAGCCGAAGACTTCGACGGCCTGCTGCAGGCCTGACAGGCGCAGCTTGGCGACGGGGGCGCCGTGGTGCGCGGCAAGCGACGCGGCGATGACGGCGAGGTCGGCGGCGAGCTCTTGTGGCGCGTCGTAGGCGGGCGCGGCGACGGTGCTGCGCCGG
>DALZRX010000545.1:0-2999 GCA_032015805.1 Achromobacter sp. | reverse complement strand
ACGCTCGGCACCCAGCCGGCCGCCGACGTCGTGCCGCAAGCCGGCACGCCCGCCGCCGACCTGGGCTGGCGCGAGTTCTTCCGCGATCAGCGCCTTCAGGCGTTGATCGAGCTTTCGCTGGTCAACAACCGCGACCTGCGCGTCGCGGTCCAGCGGGTCGAAGAGGCGAGGGCGCAATACGGTATCCAGCGCGGCGCACAGTGGCCCAGCATCGGCGCCGGCATCCAGGGCCAGCGCCAGCATTTGCCGGCCAACATGCGGGCCGGCGGCCCCGACTCCAGCTCGATCAGCAGCTCGTATCAGGCCGGCATTGGCCTGACCACCTTCGAGATCGACCTGTTCGGCCGCCTGCGCAACTTGTCCGAGGCGGCGTATCAGCAGTACCTGTCGACGGAACAGGCGCAGAAGTCCGTGCACATCACGCTGGTCGGCTCGGTTGCGCAGTCGTACTTCAACCTGCGCGCCGCCGAGGTCCAGCTTGAGCTGACGCAGCGCACGCTGGCGTCGCGCCAGGAGTCCTACGATCTGGTCAAGCGCCGCTTTGACGGCGGCGTGGCGTCGGAGCTGGATCTGAACCAGTCCAAGTCGCTGCTGGACACGGCCTCTGCCGACCTGGCGCAACTGGCCCGCGCCCGGGCGCAGGCCATGAATGCGCTGGTGCTGGTGGTGGGCACGCCCCTGCCCGACACGCTGCCGCCGCCGGCAACCTTTGGCCGTGACCAGCTTCTGGCCACGGTTCCGTCCGGCCTGCCGTCCGAGCTGCTGGAACGCCGCCCCGACATCGCGGCCGCCGAAAACCAGTTGCTGTCCGCCAATGCCAACATCGGCGCCGCCCGCGCGGCGTTCTTCCCGACGATCTCGCTGACCGGCCTGCTGGGCGTGGCCAGTCCGTCGCTGGGCGATCTGTTCAAGGGTGGGCAGGGCTACTGGAGCTTCTCGCCGTCGATCACAACCCCGCTTTTTGCCGGCGGCAGCATCCGCGAGGGACTGAGCCTGGCCAAGGCGCGCGACAATATCGCGGTCGCGCAGTACGAGCAGACCATCCAGCAGGCGTTCCGCGAAGTCTCTGACGCGCTGGCGGGCGAGGCCACGTACGGGGCGCAGCTTGACGCCCAGCGTGCGCTGCAGGATTCCTCGGCGCGGACGCTGGAGTTGTCGAATTTGCGGTATACCAACGGTATCGACAGCTACTTGCAGGTGCAGACCGCGCAGGTGGACTTTTTCAACGCCCAGCTCTCGCTGGTGCAGACCGGCCTGGCCGCGCTGATCAACCGCGTGGAGCTGTACAAGGCGCTGGGCGGCGGCTGGGAAGAAACAACGAAAGTGCAATGATAGAACTTGGTGTAAACATCGATCACGTCGCCACGCTGCGGCAGCAGCGCCATACGGCGTATCCCGACCCTATCGCCGCGGCGCTGCGCGCCGAAGACGCCGGCGCCGACCTGATCACGCTGCATCTGCGCGAAGACCGGCGCCATATCCAGGATGCCGACGTCTATGCGATCCGTCCGCAGTTGCGCACGCGCATGAACCTGGAATGCGCGGTCACGCCCGAAATGCTGGAGATCGCCTGCGCGGTCAAGCCCAGCGACGTCTGCCTGGTGCCTGAAAAGCGCACCGAGCTCACGACCGAAGGCGGGCTGGAAGTCGCCGGCGCCATGGGCCCGGTGTCCGACGCCGTGGCCTTGCTGGCGGAAGCCGGTATCCGCGTGTCGCTGTTCATCGATCCGGACCCCGTCCAGATCGCCGCCGCCGCCAAGGCCGGCGCGCCGGTCATCGAACTGCACACCGGCGCCTATGCCGAAGCCGAAGGCGAGGCCGCCCAGGCGGAATTGCAGCGCATCCGTCTTGCCGTTGCCGAAGGGCTGCGCCACGGGCTGCGCGTGAACGCCGGCCATGGCCTGCACTATGGCAACGTCAAGCCGGTGGCCGCGCTGGATGGCATTTCCGAGCTCAACATCGGCCACGCGATCGTCGCGCAGTCGATCTTCGACGGCTGGGAAAAGGCCGTGCGCGACATGAAGGCGCTGATGGTGCAGGCGCGGCTGCAAGCGCTGCGCGGGCTTTGAACGCGGGCCGATGACGCGTTTTGACCGCTAGCCAGGCGATGCCGATGTCCGACACTTCTTCCGCCACGCCCGCAGGCGCCATCGCCGGCATCGGCATGGATCTTTTGCGCATCGACCGGATCGAACGTGCGCTTGCGCGCCACGGCGACCGTTTCGCCGAAAAGATCCTGGGACCCGACGAGCTCCTGAAATTCCATGCCCGCCGCGCGCGCGACCCGGTGCGCGGACTGCGTTTTCTGGCCACGCGCTTTGCCGCCAAGGAAGCCTTTTCCAAGGCGATCGGGCTGGGGATGCGCATGCCCATGACGTGGCGGCGCGTGCAGACGCTGAACGCGCCGGGCGGCCGCCCGGTGCTGGTCATCGCGCCCGAACTGCTGGCCTGGTATGCCGAGCGGTTCGGCGCCGCCCACGTTTCCATTACCGATGAATCCGACATGGCCGCCGCGTACGTGGTGGTCGAACGCAAGCCCTGATTTCGGGACCACCCTGCGGGCTTGCCGCACATAGCTACAAGGACAGCCTCCATGGCCAAGAAGAAATCCAAGGCGGTTCTGCCCCCCGGCCCCGTGATGGTCGATGTGGCGGGATACACGCTCACGAAGGCGGAAAAAAAGCGCCTGCGCCACCCCCTGGTGGGCGGCGTCATTCTTTTTGCCCGCAATTTCGAGAGCCGGGCCCAGCTCACCGCGCTGACGCGCCAGATCCACAAGGCCCGCAAGGAGCCGCTGCTGATCCTGGTGGATCACGAAGGCGGCCGCGTGCAGCGGTTCCGCGAGGATGGTTTCACGCCCTTGCCCCCGATGCGTGAACTCGGGCAATTGTGGGACCGCGATCCGCTGCAGGCGATGCGCCTAGCCACCGAGGCGGGTTATGTCTTGGCCGCCGAACTGCGCGCCTGCGGCGTGGACATGAGCTTCACGCCGGTGCTGG
>DALZRX010000544.1:0-3012 GCA_032015805.1 Achromobacter sp. | reverse complement strand
CGACGTGGTGGCGCGCGGCGACTGGAACGCCTCGTTTCCGCTGGCGGCCGTGACCACCGACGGCCGCGTGCCGGATGAACTGGTCATGGACGTGGCGGCTGCGCCCGGCGCGTCGTCGACGCGCCCGGTGGCGTCGGTGTTCTGGAACGGCATCCTGTTGGGCGCCAAACAACTGGAGGCCGATGGCCGGCCGGAACGGCTGACGGCGCGCGTGCCCGCCTACGCGCTGGGCGTGACGAACGCGGTGCGCGTGACGTTCCAGCGCCAGCCTGTCTCCGTGGACTGCAACGAGATTCCGCAGGGCTACCCCGTGAACGTGCTGCCGACCAGCTATGTGAAGCCC
The DNA here is from genome assembly GCA_032015805.1 of Achromobacter sp. Taxonomy (GTDB): domain Bacteria; phylum Pseudomonadota; class Gammaproteobacteria; order Burkholderiales; family Burkholderiaceae_B; genus Achromobacter. The sequence continues at coordinate 2,669 of DALZRX010000544.1, read as the reverse complement.
GGCAAGGCGCAGCCCGACGGCACCTTCGTGGGCCTCCTGCCCCTGATGGCGGGATCGCCGCAGGTGCTGATCCCCGATAGTTACCTGGCCGACGCGCCGGACAACATCAAGCGGGTGATCGGCATCGCCGCGGCCAGCGGCGTTTCGGCCACGCGGGCCGAGCTGTCGGTGTCACCCGCCGGCCAGGCGGTCAAGCCCGCCCGCCCCTTCCTGGCGATGGAGCTGCCGCTGGACGGCGCCAAGCCTGCCGTCACGGTCACGGATCGCAAGCAGCTTCAGGTGTCCGGCAAGGACTCGTCGTGGCTGGACATTTCGGGGCTGACCCACCTGAGCACGGCTGAAGTCGTCAGCGCCGGCGGCCAGGAGGGCGTGTTGTGGCATACGCTGGGCGAGCAGCCGGGCATGACCGACGCCCCCTTCGTGCTCAATCGCGGCAACATCGCGATCATCGGCGCCGCCGGTCCGGTCGCGTGGATCGACAGCGCCAACCCGGACGCGAGCCATCCGCCGGGCGCGGGGGAAAGCGCCTTCTTCGAATGGCGGCGCTACATCTCGTGGAGCGTGCCGGCCATCAGCATCAGCCTGCTGTTGTTGCTTCTGTTCCTGATCTTCGCGATGCGCGTCAGCCGCCGGAAGCGCAAGGACCCCAAGTAAGGCCCCGGCGCCATGTCCTCGCTCTACTGGCCCTATCTCATCGCGGATTACTACCGCGGCCTGGAGGTCGTGACCGCCGTGGTCGGCGTGATCATCCTCCTGTCCAGCCTGGATGACCTGTTCATCGACGGCTGGTATTGGCTGCGGGAGCTGCGGCGCAGGCTGACCATCAAGCGCCGCTACGCGCCGCTGACCGCCGAGCAGTTGCGTGCGAAGGAGGAACAGCCGCTCGCGATCATGGTGCCTGCCTGGCTGGAGTACGACGTGATTGCGTCGATGCTCGAGACCATGGTGTCGACGCTGGAATACAAGAACTACATGATCTTTGCGGGCACCTACCAGAACGACGAGCGCACGATCAAGGAAGTGGAACGGATGCGGCGCCGGTACCGCCAGTTGATCCGCGTGGAGGTGCCGCACGACGGTCCGACCTGCAAGGCCGACTGCCTGAACTGGATCGTGCAGGCGATCTTCGCGCAGGACGCGAAGCAGCCCGTGCCCTTTGCCGGCGTGATCCTGCACGACAGCGAGGACGTGCTGCACCCATTGGAGCTGAAGTACTACAACTACCTGTTGCCGCGCATCGACTTCATCCAGCTTCCCGTGACGTCGCTCGAGCGTCACTGGTACGAGCTGGTGGCGGGCACCTACATGGACGAGTTCGCGGAATGGCATACCAAGGACCTGGTGGTGCGCGAGAGCCTGTCCAGGATGGTGCCGTCCGCGGGCGTGGGCACGTGTTTCTCGCGGCGGGCCCTGGTGGACCTGGCGGCCGAGACAAACAACCAGCCGTTCAACACGGACACGCTGACCGAGGACTACGACATCGGCGCGCGGCTCGCCCAGCGCGGCATGCGGCAGATCTTCGGCAAGTTCCCCGTCGAATACGTGACCCGGCGCCAGTCGTGGTTTGGTCTCGGCAAGGAACACATTGCGCCGCTGCGGATGCCGCTGGGCGTGCGCGAATATTTTCCCAACACCTTCCGCACCGCTTACCGGCAAAAGGCGCGCTGGACCCTGGGCATCGGCCTGCAGGGGTGGCAGCAGGTCGGTTGGACGGGGTCGCTTGCGACCAAGTACCTGCTGTTTCGCGATCGCAAGGGGCTGGTGACGTCCTTCATCGCCATCCTGGCCTACGTGCTGCTGGCCAATTTCTTCGTCTTCTACCTGGCGGACCTGTTTGGCTGGTGGACGGTGTATTACCCCTCCTACTTCCGGCCCGGTGGATGGCTGGTGACCCTGATGTGGGCCAACGCCGTGGCGCTGCTGCTGCGCGTGGTGCAGCGCGCGTATTTCGTCGGCCGGATGTACGGCTGGGAACACGCCCTGCTGTCGGTGCCGCGGATGATCGTCGGCAATTTCATCAACGCCATGGCGGCGGCCCGAGCCTGGCGCCTGTTCATCGGCCACCTGATCACGGGCAAGCGCCTGGCGTGGGACAAGACCATGCACGACTTCCCGTCCACGGACCAGCTCGCGCAGCAGCGCCAGCGCCTGGGTGAGCTGCTGCTGTCGTGGCAGGCCATTGACCAGTCCACGCTGGAGCGGGCGCTGGAGATCCAGGCACGCGAGAAAAAGCCGCTGGGCCAGATCCTGACCGAGCAAGGCTGGCTGGACGAAGGCACGCTGCACGAAGCCATCCAATTCCAACAGGGCGGACAAGGCGGACCGCCGGCCACCCCCGCCACCAAACCTCCCACCCCATGACGTCCTTTCCTCGCTCGCTCATTCTGTCTGCGGCCCTGGCCTGCGCCTGGGCCGCGGCGCCCATTGGCGCCCAGGCGCAGGCCAGGGCCGAGGCGCCGCTGGAAGGCGCCGCGTGGCAGTTTGCCGACGAGGGCTACAGGAACTACGACGCCGGCAACTATGCGCTGGCACAGCAGCAGGCCGAATTGGCCATCGTGCTGCGTCCGGACGTGGAGCGCCTGCGCCTGCTGCTGATCTATTCGCTGCAGAAGCAAGGCAAGCTTCAGGAAGCGGACAAGGCCGCCGCCGACGCGATCGCCAGCGGACTG
>DALZRX010000543.1:0-3014 GCA_032015805.1 Achromobacter sp. | reverse complement strand
GCGGCCCGACCTGGCGGCCCATGCGCGTGGAGCCGGTGGCAGACACCAGAGCCACGGTGTGCGAGTCGACCAGGGCCTCGCCGATGTCGCGGCCGCCGATCAGGACTTCCGACAGGCCGGCGGGCGCATCGCCAAAGCGTTGCACGGCCTGCGCGAAGAGGGCCTGGCAGGCAAGGGCGGTGAGCGGGGTTTTTTCAGAAGGCTTCCAGACGACGGCGTTGCCGCACACGAGCGCCAGCGCGGCGTTCCAGGACCATACGGCGACGGGGAAATTGAAGGCGCTGATGACGCCGACGACGCCCAGCGGATGCCAGGTCTCCATCATGCGGTGGCCGGGGCGCTCGGAGGCGATGGTCAGGCCGTAGAGCTGGCGCGACAGGCCGACGGCGAAGTCGCAGATGTCGATCATTTCCTGCACTTCACCTTCGCCCTCGGCAACGATCTTGCCGGCTTCCAGGCTGACCAGGCGGCCGAGTTCGCGCTTGTGCTCGCGCAGCGTCTCGCCGAAAAGGCGGATCAGTTCGCCGCGGCGCGGGGCAGGAACGTCGCGCCATGCCAGGCTGGCCTGGCGCGCGCGGGTGATCGCGGCATGGGCCTGGGCCACCGTGTGCTCATGCACCTGCGCCAGTTCGGCGCCGTCGATCGGGCTGCGGGCGATCAGGGTGCCGCCGGTGAGCGCACTGGAGTTCAGTCCAAGGTTGCGCAGGATGTCTTGAGGAGTGTCCATGCCGGTTCCTTCGAAGGCCTTGCGAAGTCAGCGCCTTCGCTTAAGGGTTATGCCTAAGTGGCGATTCTGGAAAAAAATTTACTATACGAAACTATGACGTGAAATGCGAAATATTTTTGAGGCGCCCGTTGCTGGCCTCCTTGAAACGCCAGTGATGCGGCCGCCCGTCCTTGATTCACGCGGGCTCCAAGCGCACTGCACCTGAAGGTGAATTCGTGGCGGAACCATTGCTCGTTGTACAGGCAGTCAAGAAGACCTATCAGCGTGACGGGCATCCTCCGCATCTGGCGCTGGACGGCATCGATTGCCAGCTCGAACGCGGCGAGGTGATGGTGGTGGTCGGCCCGTCGGGTTCGGGCAAGAGCACGCTGCTGCGCACTTTGAACGGCCTCGAAAGCATCGATAGCGGCACGATCCGCGTGAATGGCGTGTCCCTCACGGACCCGGCCACCGACGTCAACCGCTGGCGCACCGACGTTGGCATGGTGTTCCAGCACTTCAACCTGTTCCAGCACCGTACTGCGCTCGACAACGTGGCGCTACCCCAGCGCGTGGTGCGCGGACGCAGCCGCGCCGACGCCGAGCGCTACGCCCGCGATCTGCTGGGCCGCGTCGGCATGGCGGAATTCGGCGACCGCTACCCCAGCCAGTTGTCCGGCGGCCAGCAGCAGCGCGTGGCGATTGCGCGCGCGCTGGCCATGGACCCTCAGCTCATGCTCTTTGACGAGGCCACGTCGGCGCTCGATCCCGAGACCGTGGGCGGCATTCTTGAACTGATGCGCGCGCTGGCGCGCGACGGCATGACGATGGCGGTGGTGACGCACGAAATGGGGTTTGCCCGCGACGTGGGCGACCGGGCGCTTTTCATGGACGCCGGCCGCATCGTGGAGATTGGCACGCCAGACGAGGTATTCGGTCACCCCAAAGAGGCGCGCACCCGCGCCTTCCTGGAAAAGATTCTGTAGTTGCGCCGGTCCGGCTTATCCGGGCGCTGCCGGCGCGATGTGCCTTGCCCGGAACGATATGGGTCCAATCACCAAAGGGGTTAGAAATGCTGAAAATCAAACAATGGCTGGGCGTGGCCAGCGTCGCCCTGGCGGCCGCCACAGTGGCCCTGCCGGCACAGGCGGACGAACTTTCCGACATCATCAAGCGAGGCGAACTGCGGGTGGCGGTGCAGACCTCCGGGCCGCTGATGAGCTTCATGGACAAGACGGGCAAGCGCACGGGCCTGGCCGTCGAAGTGGTCAAACGCATGGCCGACGACCTGGGCGTGAAGCTGGTGCTGCAGGATTATGAATGGAAGGGTCTCCTGCCGGCGTTGCTGTCGGGCAAGGCCGACATGGTGGCCGCCGACATGACGCCGACACCGCAGCGCGCGGCGCAGGTGCTGTTCTCGCTGCCCATGTTCTACGCCGACACCGTCGCCGTGGTGCCCAAGGATTCCCCATACAAGAACTTCGCGGAACTCAACAAGTCCGGCGTGACCGTCGGCGCGCTGGGCGCCAGCACGTACGCCGAGGTCGGCAAGAAGATGCTGCCCACCGCCACGCTGAAGGAGTTCTCGGGCGGCAGCGCCCCGGTCGGCCAGGCCTTGTCCAGCGGCCGTCTGGACGCCGGCATCATGTCGCTGTCCACGGCCAACCAGTTCCTCGTCGACTTCGGCAACCTGCGTGTGCTGGAAGGCGTCATGGTGCGCGAGCCGCTGGCGTTCGCCGTCGGTCCCAATGCGTTCCGCCTGAAGTTCTGGCTGGACAACTGGCAGACGCTGAAGACCGCCGACAACTCGCTGCCGGAGATGGTGCAGTACTGGTACTCCACCGATTGGAAGAAAGACCACTGATCGGAGACGGGACCGCCCATGGACTGGCTGATCGATTTCTATAACTGGCGCATCGTCAGCCAGTACACGGGCCAATTCGCCGAAGGCCTGGCCAATACCCTGATAGCGGCGGGCGCAAGCTTGGTGCTGTCGGTGCTGGCCGGGGTGCCGCTGGCGCTTGCCCATATGTCGTCCCGCGGCGTGGTGTGGCGCCCGGTGGCGGCGTATGTGCAATTTGTGCGCTCCACGCCGCTGCTCGTGCAGATCTACCTGGTCTATTACGCGGTGCCTTATCTGGTGCCGGGCGCCAAGGGCTGGAGCGAGATGGTGCTGGGCATCATCGCCATGACCGTGCACCACGCGGCCTACATGAGCGAAATCATTCGCGTGGGCATCGAGTCCGTGCCGCGCGGCCAGATCGAAGGCGCCAAGGCCTGCGGCATGAACTACCACCAGCGCCTGCGC
>DALZRX010000542.1:0-3017 GCA_032015805.1 Achromobacter sp. | reverse complement strand
GCGCCGGCTGCTGCGGCGCGGTCAGTTTCCACCTGGATGCGCAGGACGAGGCCGTGGCGCAGATGCGCGCCAACGTCGACGCGTGGTGGCCGCTGGTGCAGGACGGCAAGGTCGAGGCGATCGTCATGAATGCGTCGGGCTGCGGCGCCATGGTCAAGGAATACGCGCACCACCTGCGGCACGACCCGGCTTATGCGCAAAAAGCCGCGGACATCGTGGCGCTGGTGAAAGATGTCGCCGAGATCGTTGCGCCGCATGCCGAACTGCTGCGCGCGCGGCTCCCGGCGGGCACGCGGGCGGCGTTTCATCCGCCGTGCACCTTGCAGCATTGGCAGGGCCTGCGGCCTTTGTCCGAGCAGTTGCTGGTGGATCTGGGATTTGAACTCCAGCCGTTCGCGGACAAGCACCTGTGCTGCGGCTCGGCAGGCGCGTATTCGGTATTGAATCCGGAGATCGCGCTGGAACTGCGCGACCGCAAGCTCGGCGCCATTGCGGCGGCCAGCCCCGATGTGATCCTGTCGGCCAACATGGGGTGCATCGGCCATCTGCAAAGCGGCACCGAAACGCCGGTGCGCCATTGGGTCGAGGTGGTGGACGAACAGTTGCGCAAGGCTGCGCAGGCCTAGCGCCTGCGCAGCCTTGCGCGCCGCCTATTCCACGGCCTTGACCATGTCTTCGAGCACCTTCTTGGCGTCGCCGAAGACCATCATCGTGCGGTCCATGTAGAACAGTTCGTTGTCCAGTCCGGCATAGCCCGAGGCCATGGAGCGCTTGTTCACGATGACCGTGCGCGCCTTGTACGCCTCCAGGATGGGCATGCCGGCGATGGGCGACTTGGGATCGTTCTTGGCCGCCGGATTGACCACGTCGTTCGCGCCCAGCACCAGCACCACGTCGGTCTGCCCGAACTCGCTGTTGATGTCTTCCATTTCGAAGACTTGGTCATAAGGCACTTCGGCCTCGGCCAGCAGCACGTTCATGTGGCCAGGCATGCGGCCCGCAACCGGGTGGATCGCGTATTTGACCGTCACGCCGCGTTCGGTGAGTTTTTCGGCCAGTTCCTTGAGCGCGTGCTGCGCGCGGGCAACGGCAAGGCCGTAGCCGGGCACGATGGTCACGCTTTCGGCGTTGGTCATCAGGAACGCCGCATCATCCGGGCTGCCCGACTTGACGCTGCGCTGCTGGGCATCGCCCGCCGCGGCGCCGCCGCCTGATTGCCCGCCGAAGCCGCCCAGGATCACGTTGAAGAACGACCGGTTCATCGCCTTGCACATGATGTAGGAGAGGATGGCGCCCGACGAACCCACCAGCGAACCGGCAATGATCAGCATGGGATTGTTCAGCGAGAAGCCGATGCCCGCCGCCGCCCAGCCGGAATAGCTGTTCAGCATCGACACCACCACGGGCATGTCCGCGCCGCCGATCGGGATGATGATCAGCACGCCCAGCACGAAGGCGATGAGGGTCATGATGATGAAGGGCGTCCACTCCTGCGTGAGCATGAACCAGAACCCGCAGCCCAGCATTGCGATCGCCAGCGCCAGGTTCAGCATGTGCTGGCCGGCGAACACCACCGGCGCGCCTTGGAACAGCCGGAACTTGTATTTGCCGGACAGCTTGCCGAAGGCGATGACGGACCCGGAGAACGTGATGGCCCCCACGAACGTGCCGATGAAGAGTTCAAAGCGGTTGCCGGTGGGGAGGGCCATGCCGGGTGGCGCGATGCCGAACGCGTGGGGCTCGGCCACCACGGCCACGGCGATCGCGACCGCCGCCAGGCCGATCATGCTGTGCATGAAGGCGACCAGCTCGGGCATCTTGGTCATCTCGACGCGCTTGGCCATCAGCGTGCCGATGGATCCGCCGACCAGCAGCCCCAGGACGACCCAGCCCAGCCCGATCGTGGCCGTGCCGCTGCGCGCCAGGCCGATGATGAGCGCCGCGGTGGTCACGACGGCGATTGCCATGCCGGCCATGCCGAACGCGTTGCCCAGGCGGGATGTGGTGGGATGCGAGAGGCCCTTGAGTGCCTGGATGAAGCAGACCGAGGCAACCAGGTAAAGCAGGGTGACGAGATTCAGCGAGATCATTTCGCCTCCTCCTTGCCCGGCTTGCGGTCCTTTTTCTTGAACATCTCGAGCATGCGCCGCGTGACGAGGAAGCCGCCAAAGACGTTGACGGCGGCCAACGCCACGGCGAACACGCCCATGCCGCGTGCCAGCCCGCCTTCGGTCAGCGCGGCGGCCAGCATCGCGCCAACGATGATGATCGCGGAGATGGCATTGGTGACCGCCATGAGCGGCGTGTGCAGCGCCGGCGTGACGTTCCAGACCACGTGGTAGCCGACGTAGATGGCCAGCACGAAGATGATGAGATTCATCAGGGTGGGATTGATCGCTTCCATGGTCACGTCCTCCGCATCACATTGCCGCCTTCGCACACCAGGCAGGCCGCCACGATTTCATCGTCGCGCTGGATCGCCAGCGCGCCGTCCGCATTGATGATGAGCTTCAGGAAATCCAGGATGTTGCGCGCGTACAGCGCGGAGGCATCCGTCGCGACCAGGCCGGGCAGGTTGGTCAGCCCGATGATCGTCACGCCGTGCTTGTCGACGATGCGCCCTTTTTCCGATAGCGGGCAGTTTCCGCCGCGTTCGACGGCAAGGTCCACCAGCACCGAGCCGGGCTTCATGGCCTCGACCGTTTCCGCCGAGACCAGCGTGGGAGCGGGCCGGCCGGGGATCAGCGCGGTGGTGATGACGATGTCGGCCTGCTTGCAGCGCTCGGATACCAACGCGGCCTGGCGGGCCATCCATGCCGGCGGCATGGACCTGGCGTAGCCGCCGGTGCCTTGCGCGATCTCGCGTTCTTCGTCGGTTTCGAATGGCACGTCGATGAACTTGGCGCCCAGCGATTCGACCTGTTCGCGCGCGGCGGGGCGCACGTCCGACGCTTCGACCACTGCGCCCAGCCGCTTGGCCGTCGCAATGGCCTGCAGGCCCGCCACGCCGGTGCCCA
>DALZRX010000541.1:0-3024 GCA_032015805.1 Achromobacter sp. | reverse complement strand
GCCGGCACTCCGGGCGCGGCGGGCACTCCGGGCGCATCCACCGCTCCCGGCGCGACGGGCGCCACGCCCGCCGAGGCCGACAAACCCGTTGGCACGCTCCCGGACAAGACCGTGCAGCAGGGCATGCCCGGCTGGCTGGCCGACAATCTTCTCGTGATCGTTACTGCGGTGCTGGCGCTGATCGCCTTCGCCATCGCCTGGCTGCTGCGCCGGGCGGGCGCGCGGCGCGACGACGATGACGAGGAATCCTACACGTACAACGAGCCGGCGCTGGATACGGCAGCGCTGAACCGCAAGCTCGACACCATCAATCTCGACCTGGACGTACCGCCCACGGACGAACCGCGCCGTATCGGCGGTCCTCGGGTTTGAAGCATGTCTAGAGTTGCATTGGGGCTGGCGTATGACGGCTCCGCCTGGCAGGGTTGGCAGACACAGCCGCACCGGCAAACGGTGCAGGATTCGTTGGAATCCGCCCTGGCCAATTTTTGTGGCGTCACCGAGCCGGTGCCCACGATCTGCGCCGGCCGCACCGACACCGGCGTGCATGGTGCGATGCAGGTGGTCCATCTGGACACGGCGCTGAACCGCAAGACCGAATCCTGGGTGCGCGGCGTGAATGCGTTTCTGCCGCCGAGTATCTCGGTTCAGTGGGCCGAGGAAGTGTCCGACGAATTCCACGCGCGCTTTTCCGCTCGCGCCCGTACATACGTCTATCTGCTCTGGCGCGGCCGGGTGCGTCCGGCGCTGTGGGCGGGGCGCGCCGGCTGGTGCTTTCAGCCGCTGAACGTGGATGCCATGCGCGAGGCGGCAACGGCGCTGGTCGGCGAGCATGATTTTTCCAGCTTCCGTTCCTCGCAATGCCAGGCCAAGCATCCGGTGCGGCACATGCACAGCCTGACCATCGAAGAGCGCGGCCCCTTTCTTGTCTTTACGCTGAAGGCGAACGCCTTTCTGCACCATATGGTGCGCAACATCATGGGTGCGCTGCTGCAGGTCGGGCAGGGCAGGGAATCGGTCGATTGGATGTCGCAGTTGTTGGCGTGGCGCGACCGCAAGCGCGGCGCGCCCACGTTTGCGCCGGACGGCCTGTACCTGGCTGCCATCGACTATCCCGATTCCTTCGGGCTGCAGGAACTGGACGGCGGGGCATCGCTGTTGTCTCCCTTTACTCAATCCTATTAGGGAAGCCGCCGCGCCGGCGGCGGATCCCGCGCCTTTCTGGAGGCTGCGTCATGCAACGCCGCGCGTTTCTGAAGCAAACCGCCCTGGGCGCCGCCGCAGGCAGCGCCGTGCTGGCGGCTCCCGCGATCGCGCAGGAAGCCCCCAATCTCACGTGGCGCCTGGCGTCGGACTTCCCAGCCGAATCGGCCACGCTGTACGCCGGGGCAACCGATGTCGCGCGCCATGTGGCCGAAGTTACGGACGGCCGCTTCAGCATCGAGGTCTTTCCCGCCGGGCAGTTGTTTCAGTCCGGGCAGGTGCTCGAGGCGGTGCAGCACCGCATCGTCGATTGCGGTCACGCGGCCTCGACGCGGTACTTCACGACCGACCCGGCGCTCTGCTTTGACGGCGGCATGCCATTTGGGTTGAACACTCGCCAGATGAACGCATGGATGATGCAGGGAGACGGCCTTGCGCTCACGCGGCAAGCCTTCGCCAAATACGACATCCTGAATTTTCCCTGCGGCTATACCGGCGCGCAGATGGGCGGGTGGTTTCGGGGCGAAATCAAGACCGTTGATGACCTGCGCGGCCTTAAGGTGGCGGCGGACGGATTTGCCGGCGGCGTCCTGTCACGTCTGGGCGCCACGTCCATCGCCGGCATCCCCGCAGCCGACATCCATGCCGCGCTGGCACAGGGTGTCGTGGACGCGGCGGCGACAATCGGACCGTACGATGACGAGCGTCTCGCACTCTTTGAGGTGGCGCGGAACTATTATTTTCCGGGCTGGTGGGCCGGCACGCAGCAGGTGTCGCTGTACGTGAACCAGGACGCCTACGGCGAACTGCCCAAGTCGTACCAGACGGCGCTGTCGCTGGCCTGCGCCGCTGCAAGCAACACCATGATCGCAACGTTCGACGCCAACAATCCCGATGCGCTGCGCCGGTTGGTGTCGCAGGGCGCGCAACTGAAGGCGTATCCTCGGCCGGTGCTGCAAGCCGCGTACGAGGCCACTCTGGCGGCCTGCAATGAATTCAGCGCCAAGGACGCGATGTTCAAAACGCTCTACGACAGCATGCTCGCATTTCGCAGCAAGCAGGTTCCGTGGTTCCGGATGGCCGAAGGCAGCTTCGACAATATGATGGCGACGCTGGGCGCGCCCGGGGCGTAGGTCGGCTGCGCGGTCCGGATATACTGACCCAGCCAGTCGCCGCGGGGCGACACTTCCAACAAATGCCATGCGTACACGCATAAAGATCTGCGGGCTGACCCGCGAAGAAGACATCGACGCCGCCGTTTCCGCCGGCGTCGACGCGATCGGCTTTGTCTTCTATCCCAAGAGCAAGCGCTGCCTGACGCCCACGCGCGCCGCGCAGTTACGGCGGATGGTGCCGGCGTTTGTTGACGTCGTTGCGCTCTTCGTGAATGCGCAAGAGGAACAGATCCGCACCGTGTTGGGCGAAGTGGGGCCCGACTTGCTGCAATTCCATGGCGACGAAACGCCGCAGGAATGTGCGCGCTACGGACATCGCCATCTGCGGGCCTTCCGTGCCGGCGCGCCAGGCCTTGATACGGCAGAAGACCTGGCGACCACTTGCCGCGCATACGGCCAGGCGGCCGGCTGGTTGTTCGACAGCTACAGCGCGGGCTTCGGCGGCAGCGGACACGGATTCGACTATGCGTTGCTTGATGATGTGCGGGCCGACCCGGTGTCTCGCCCATTGATCCTGTCAGGCGGATTGAACGCGGAAAACGTGGGCGCGGCCATCGAATTGGTGCAGCCATTCGCGATCGATGTGAGTAGCGGCGTCGAGGTCGAGCAAGGAATAAAAAGTTCTGATAGAATCTCGTTCTTCGTT
>DALZRX010000540.1:0-3031 GCA_032015805.1 Achromobacter sp. | reverse complement strand
CCACGGCGGGCGTGGCGATGGCGTTGCCGGCGGTGGTGCCGGCCGCGAAGCCCAGACCGCTCTTGCCGCCGCGGCGCAGGATCATGCGATAGCCCAGGTAGACCAGGCCGCCGGTGATGGGGCTGATGATCAGGCCGAGGATCAGGCCGCTGATGCCGCCGCCGACCACGGCGCCCAGGTCGATGCCGGTGCCCAGGGCAAAGGCGAAGAACGGGATGACGATGTTGGGCACGGGCTTGAGCACATCGCGCCACTTGGGGTCCAGGTTGCCGACGACCACGCCCAGCAGGAACGGCACCAGCGCCGCCACCAGGGCGATCATCGGGATGTCGGCCAGGCCGGACGCGCCAAGGAACAGCAGGCTGAAGAAGGGGCCGTCGTTGACGGCGCTGGCCACATAGGCGCCGCGGTCGCGGGCGTCGCCGTACTGGCCGGTGTAGGCCAGCCAAAGGCCGCCGTTGCTGTTGTCGAAGGCGGCGAGCAGCGCCAGAATCGACACGCCCCACACGCCGTCCAGACCGACATAGCTGCCCAGGATGATGATCAGCGTGGCGGGCACCAGCGTCTTCATCAGCAGGATGGTGCCGGCGGTAGCAAGAATCGGACCGCCGGTGCGGGCGTTGACGTGCGTGCCGGTTGCGAAGATCAGCAGCGCGATCAGCGGCAGTGCGCTGTTCTTGAAGAGTGCGGTGGTGAAGCCGCCGATGGCCAGCGCCTCAGGCGCAAAGGTGCCGATCAGGGAACCCAGGATCAACGGCACCAGCATCAATCCACCGGGGATTTTCTGCATCGTGCCAAAAAAGGGCGAGCGGGTAGTTGCGGTCGACACTATCGAGGTCTCCAGGACGATTTTTCTGAGTTGCAGACGTTCATGCGCGCGTCTGTCGGGCGGGTGAGAAAAATCGTAGTGTACACCTGTACGTACAGCATGTACGTACAGGTGTGCCTCGTACTTCCGTCCCGGATATGGGGACGGTTTCGACTCAGAAGCGGTAAGCGCCGCTCAACATCACCGTGCGGCGCGCGCCGTAAAAGCAGTCGCCGCGATCCAGGCAGACCACTTCGTACGTACGGTCCGCGATGTTGTTGACGTTGAGCGCATAGCGCCACGGCCCGTTCGTGTAGCTGACCATGGCATCGAACAACGTCACCGAGGGCGTCTCGGGCGCGCCGCCGTCGCGGAACTTGGACAGGAACCGCGCGCCGGCGCCGACCGCGAACCCGGGTTGGCCCGCGAGCGCGAAGCGGTATTTGCTCCACAGCGAGACCATGTGCTTGGGCATCCCTTCGAGCTGCGGATCGATGTCGGTATAGATGTAGTTGGCGATCACGTCCACGTCCTTGGTGACGCGGCCGCGCATCTCCAATTCGACGCCGCGCGTGCGCGTCTTGCCGGCCTGGATCTGATTGTTGGGGTTGTCCGGATCGTTGGTCTGGCGGTTGCTTTCGCGCAGGTCGTACGCCGCCGCCGTGAATTCCAGGTCGGCGTCGGCGGGCATGTATTTCAGGCCCACCTCCCACTGCTTGCCGCGCATGGGCTTCCAGCGCTGGTCATAGAAGTCCGCGCCGGCGATGGGCGTGAAGGACTCGCTATAGCTCACATAGGGCGACCAGCCGTTGTCAGCGGCGTACATCAACCCGAAACGCTTGGTGGTGGCCTGGTCGGTTTCCTTGTCTTGGCCCTCGGCAGTGCTCTCGACCCGGTCGCGGCGGATGCCCGCCAGCAGGATCCAGTTCTTGTCGAACGTGATCTGATCCTGCGCATAGAAGCCCAGTTGCTGCTGGCGCTGCTTGGGCGAATCGGTCAGCGTGTAATCCGGGGCGTTGCCGTACGCCGGATGGTAAAGATTCAGGGGCGATCCCAGTCCGCTGTCCGAGCGGCTGGTTTCGCGGTAGCGCGTGTAGTCCATGCCCACGATGACGGTATGTTGCGTGCGGCCCCAGTTCAGCTTGCCTTCCAGGTTCTGATCGGCCAGCAGCGTGCGCATGCGCGGCTTGTTGATGTAGTAGAAGCGGTCGACGGTGGTCTGTTCCGCATCGATGTACGAATCGCCGCGCCGGTCCCCATACACGTTCGGGTAGAGCGATTTGTAGTCCACGCTGCTGACCGTGTTGCGAAAGCTCTGGCGGAACTTCCACGTGTCATTGAACTGGTGTTCGAACAGCCAGCCCACATTGAATTGCTCGGTGTCGTAGGCGTCAAAACCCGGCTCGCTGGCGAAGCGGCGCGTCGGAATGCGGCCGTTGGGGTTGTGTTCGACGGTGCCGCTCCAGGGCAGGAAGGATTGGGTCGTGCCGGACCTGTCCTTCTGCCAGGACGCCTGCAGCGTCAGCGAGGTGGCGGCGCTGGGTTGCCACGTGAGCGACGGCGCGAGGAACATCCGGTCGTCCTGCGCGTACTGCACCTGCGTGTCGCTGTCGCGGCCCAGCGCGACCACGCGGTACAGCCACTGCCCGTCCTCGGTCAGCGGGCCGGTGATGTCGGCCTGGATCTCGCGGCGATTGAAGTTGCCGAGCTGCACGCCGATCTCGCCCTGCTGTTCGGCCTGCGGTCGCTTGCTGACCAGGTTGACGATGCCACCCGTGCTGCCCTGTCCGTACAGCATCGACGACGGGCCGCGCAGCACCTCGACGCGTTCCAGGCCATAGACTTCGGTGCGCGGGTTGTTGAAGCTGAAGAACTGGCGCAGGCCGTCCAGGTACTGCACAGGCTCCACGCCGCGCACGCGCACGTAGTCGCCGCGGTTGTCCACGCCGTACGCGTTCGGCCGCACACCGGCGGCGTAGTTCATCGTGTCCTGCACGTTCTGCGAACCCTGGTCGACGATCTGCTCGCGCGGGACCACGGTGATGGCCTGCGGGGTTTCCGAAAGCGGCGTGTCCGTCTTGGTGGCGGTGGCGCTGCGCCGGGCGATGTAGCCATCGACCGGGCCGGTGGCGGTTTCTCCGCTGCCCACCACCTGCACGGCGGGCAGGGTGGCGGGCTGTTCGGGCTGTGCATGCGAGGCGCTGGCGCCCAGGCAGGCGGCCA
>DALZRX010000539.1:0-3034 GCA_032015805.1 Achromobacter sp. | reverse complement strand
GATGGCGTGCGACATGGCATCGCCCATCAGGCTCATGCGCCGCAGCACCAGGAAGACACCGAGCGGTGCGGCGCCCAGCGACAGCGCGCACGCGCCGGCCAGCGCGCGCCGCATGAAGCCGTAATCCAGGAACGGCGAAATCACCCACTGCGCGAGCGTCATGCCCAGCCCCCCGCGTGCCGTTGCCGCGCCGCCTTCAGGTGCGCCTCGCTCAAGGTCGCCGCCGTGTCGCCCCACGCCACGACCGAGCCAGACAAGAGCAGGCATTGCGAGAAGTGGTCGCGCACCAGATCCAGGTCGTGCAGCACCGCGATCACGGTGCGGCCCTGGCCGTGCAAGCCGCACAAGAGCGCCATCAATGCTTCGGCCGTATGGCTGTCGACCGCCGCGAACGGCTCGTCCAGCAGCAGCACCGGCGCGTCCTGCACCAGCATTCGCGCAAACAGGGTGCGCTGCATCTGCCCGCCCGACAGGGTGTCCACCCCGCGGCGGGCGGCATCGGCCAGACCCACGGTTTCCAGCGCATGCATGCAGCGGTCCAGCTCCTCAGCGCCAAATGCGCGCCAGCCGCCGACGCGCCGCCATGCGCCCATGGCCACAAGATCCAGCACCGTGGTCGGAAACGACCGATCCAGTTCCGCCGCCTGCGGCAGCCAGGCCAGCGCCGCGCGGCCAGCATTCTGGATGCGCACGCTTCCCGTCATTGGCCGCAGCACGCCCATGATGCCCTTGATAAGGGTGGACTTGCCCGCGCCGTTGGGGCCGACCACGGCGGTCATGACCCCGGGCGCGAAGCTGCCCGAGACCGAGCGCAACGCGGCGCGGCCATGCCAGCCGAACGAGGCGTCGGCCAGCTCGACGGTGATGGGTGCCGCGCTCATCGCGGCCACCAGTCCAACGCCCAACCGGTCAACGCCCACAGGACGGCGGCGGCCGCCAGCGCATAGGCCATGCGCCGCCAGGCGGAAACGAGAAACGCGGATCGGGACGGCGCGCCCCGGCCGGGCGCGGCGCCGGACCGCGGGGGCAGGAGCGTGAAATGAGACATGGTTGGCAACAACGGAAACGGCAACGACAGTTTTAATATGTTATATCATAACTAAACTATGCGACTTGGGCCCCGGTTCCCGTACATCGAGGTTTTCTGCTACCTTCCAGGCATCTCGCGCGCGCGTCGCGCGCGCTTCTCATTCAGATAAAGCCCGCCATGTCCGCTCCGTCCCGTCCACCCCGCAACGACAGCGTAGGCGCTCAGCTCAGCGTCGCCGAAACGCTGTGCGCGCAGCGCGGACGCCGTCTTACGCCCATCCGCCGCAAGGTCCTCGAACTCCTGCTGCGCCATGGCCGCAGCCTGAAGGCCTACGAGCTGCTGGACGCCATGCGCGCCGTCCACCCGGGCGCCGCGCCCCCCACGGTGTACCGCGCCCTGGACTTCCTGATGGATGAAGGCCTGATCCACCGACTGGACGCCGTCAACGCCTGGAGCGCATGCCACGACGCCGGCGGCGCGCCGCACGACCTGCTGGTCGTCTGCACCGGTTGCGGCGCCGTCGCCGAAGTCTCCGATCCGGCCATGAGCCGGCAACTGGCCGAACGCGTCGCGCAGACGGGCTACGCCCTCGCCACGCAAGAAACCGAAATCCGCGCGCTGTGCCCGCAGTGCCAGAAGACGCAGCCGGCCGACGCGGGCCATCACCATCACCACCACTGAACAGCGGATACCCCCCGCGTCTCATCCTTTGGATGCGACCGCTTGGCCGGGACAATTCCGGCCTGTCCGCCCCCCGTGCCGGCACCGCGGCCTTGAAAAGCGCAAAACCGCCCCAAAATAGTGGTATCGCCCGATACTTGAGGGCGTATGGCTGCCCTCTGGCGGCCACGGCCCCCCGGGTTGGCCCGGGGTTTGCCCCCTGCCCCCGACTGTGCTGTAATCCTGCGTCCGGCCGCTATCGGCGGCCATCGCAGCCTGTGGCAGACATCTCCGGCAGGGACTGAAAACCCCGTCAGGCGCCGTGTTTCGCGCCCCTGACATCACGCTAGCAGCTTCGCCATGAATACCCCGCGCAGTTTGGACAAAATGGTTCCCGTCACCATCCTCACCGGCTTCCTCGGTGCGGGCAAGACCACCCTGCTCAAACGCATCCTGACCGAATTCCATGGCCGCCGCGTCGCCGTCATCGAAAACGAGTTCGGACCCGAAAGCATCGACAACGACCTGCTCGTGCAGGACAGCGATGAAGAAATCATCGAACTGTCCAATGGTTGCGTCTGCTGCACGGTGCGCGGCGACCTGATGCGCACGCTGTCCGAGCTGCGCGCCAAGCGCGTGGCCGGCGAACTGAATTTCGAACGCGTCATCCTCGAAACGACCGGCATGGCCAACCCCGGCCCCGTCTGCCAGACGTTCTTCATGGATGACGACATCGCCGAGTACTACCGCCTGGACGCGGTGGTCACCGTGGTCGATGCCAAGCACGGCATGTCCACGCTCGACGAACAACCCGAAGCCCAGAAGCAGGTCGGTTTCGCCGACCGCATCCTGATCTCGAAGAAAGACCTGGTCAACGAAGTCGACTACGAAGCGCTGCGCCAGCGCCTGGTTCGCATGAACCCGCGCGCGCCGATCACCGCCGTCAACTTCGGCGACGTCGACCTCAAGTCCATCATCGACATCAGCGGCTTCAACCTGAATTCCATTCTGGACATCGACCCGGAATTCCTGGCCGATGAGCATCCGGATGCCGCGCACAGCCACGATCACGACCATGATCACGGCCACGGCCACGGCCATGACCACGATCATGACCATGACCACGAAGGCGACTGCGGCGCGCACTGCAATCATGCCCATCATCATCACCCCAAGCATGACGACGAGATCGGCGCGTTCGTGTTCCGTTCCAACAAGCCGTTCGATCCCGCGCGCCTTGAGGAATTCCTGGGCGGCGTCGTGCAGGTCTATGGTCCCGACCTGATGCGCTACAAGGGCATCCTGTACATGAAGGGCATCAACCGCCGCATGTTGTTCCAGGGT
>DALZRX010000538.1:0-3047 GCA_032015805.1 Achromobacter sp. | reverse complement strand
AAGGCCGCCCGCACGGCGACGCCGGACCGCGGCGCCGCCGTGGCTCAGGCAGGCGACGTGCGCGTGCCCTACATTCCGCAGACGGTGCGCGACCAGATCCGCGACGAGGTCAAGGCCGAAGTCATGGTGCAGGCCAAGGAAGAAAACTGGGCCCAGCCCAATACGTTCCCCGACTGGGTGTCGCGCATCACGGTGGAAGGCGACGTGCGGGTCCGCGACGAATCGCGCTTCTACAACGGCAACAACAGCAATGAAATCACCGATTTCGCCAAGCTGAACGCCAATGGCCCGTACGACGTCAATCCGAACACCAGCACCGCCTTTCCGCCCATGCTGAACACGCGGGAAGATCGCCGCAACCAGCTTCGCATCCGGGCCCGCCTGGGTGTGCGCGCCGAAATCTCCGAAGACTGGACCGCGGGTATCCGCATCGCCACGGGCAGTGACGACAGCCCGGTATCGACGACCCAGACGCTGGGCGGCGGCATGGCCAAGAAAGACATCTGGCTGGACCAGGCCTACCTGACCTACCGTCCGGCAAAGTGGGCCACGGTGACGGGCGGACGCATCGGCAATCCGTTCGAATCCACCGACACGCTGTTTTCCAACGATCTGAATTTCGACGGTGTGGCCGCGATCTTCAAGCACCCGCTGGAAGGCCGCGACGTCACGCTGTTCGGCACCCTGGGCGCCTTTGCCACCGAGTATGCGCACAACGGGTGGAGCTCGAGCACCATGTCGGAAGGCGAAAGCGAGAACAAGTGGCTGTTTGGCGCGCAGGTGGGCGCGGACTGGAAGATCAACAATCAGAACAGCCTGCGCGGCGCGCTTGCCTACTATCACTTCGACAACATTGCGGGCGAGCGCTCCAGCCCCTGCTCGCCGTGGGCCGGCGACGAGACCTGCAGCACCGACTGGTCGCGTCCGGCGTTCATGCAGAAGGGCAACACGCTGTTCCTGCTGCGCGACATCGCGCCCAACCCCTTGGATCCGGCCAATACGCCGCAGCCGCAGTACGTGGGCCTGGCGTCCAAGTTCGATCTTCTGGATCTGAACCTGCGCTGGGATACGCGCGTCTTCAACGGCCTGGGCCTGCGCCTGAACGGCAACTACATCCGCAACCTGGCCTACAACAAGGGCAAGATGATGAGCCGCTCGCAGGGCAATATCGTCAACAACTTCGGAGAGAACGGCGACATCGAGAGCGGCCCCAACGCCTGGATGCTGCAGGCCACGCTTGGCCGGTCTTATGACCTGAAGGAGAAGGGCGACTGGCTGGCCTTCGTTGGCTACAAGTACATCCAGCCGGACGCGCTGCCCGACGCCTTCAACGATTCGACGTTCCACCAGGGCGGCACCAATGCGCGCGGCTATTACATCGGTGGCGGCTACGCGTTCGACAAGAACGTCTATGGCGTCTTCCGCTGGATGAGCACCAAGGAGATCTACGGTCCGCCCTTGGCCATCGACACGATGCAGTTCGAGATCAACGCCAGGTTCTGAGGCCATGGACATGCATATCGAATGGGACGATTCTCGCCACCCGCCCTCACGGGGGCGCGGTCGGCGCATGGCGGCTGCCGTGGCGCTCTGCGCCGCGGGCCTGACGCTTTCCGCCAGTGCACAGGCGGAGAGCATGGAAGAGCGCTTGCGCGCGCAGTTGCGGACGACGACGCAGCAACTATCCCAGTTGCAGGGCGAGCAGGCGCAGGTCAACGCGGCCAAGGCCGCGGCAGAGGCTCAGCGCGACGCCGCGCTCAAGGAACTTGAGGCCTTGCGCGGCCAGCTTGCGCAGGCGCGCGGACAGGCCGACAAGCTGGCCGGCCAGCAGGACGCCGTGGTCGAAAGCGCGCAGGCCCAGGTCGCCGCCAGCCAGGCGCAACTGGGCAAGTTCAAGGGCGCCTACGACGAGCTGCTGACGCTGGCGCGCGCCAAGGAGACCGAGCGGCAGAGCCTGGCCATGAATCTTGCCCAGCGCGACGAGGAAGTGAAGGTGTGCGTCGCCCGGAACCGCGAGATGTACGAGGCCGGCAAGGAAATCCTCAACGCCTATGAGCGCATCAGCACGGGCGACATCCTGGCCCTCAAACAGCCTTTTGCGGGCAAGGCGCGGGTCAAGTTCGAGGAGCAGGCGCAGGCGTACGGCGACAAGCTCTACGACGCGCAGGTGCCGCGCAGTCAAGCCGCTGCAACGTCCAATCCGTAATCTGACAACACAGTTTCACTTCATTTTTTCAGGAATACCGCAATGACCGAATCCAGCCTCATCCTCGACGTGGACACCGCGCGCCTGCAGGAGCTGCTGCAAATGCAGGGCTATCGCGTGACCGTGTCCGAACAGAACGGCATGGTGCAAATCCTGAGCGCCAGCCAGGGCGTGGGCTTTGCCGCCCGCATGGGCAATCCTGCCCAGCAGGACGGCCATTACCTGGACTACACGTTGAGCTGCGCGCTGCGCGTGCAGGGCCAGCTTCCCGAGGGTCTGGCTGAGCGCTGGAACGTCGAGAAGCGCTTCGCGCGCCTGTCCGTGCAAGGTGTTTTCCTTGTGCTGGAGCTGGACGTGATCGTGGCCGGCGGCGTCACGGAAAACTACCTGCGCGCCACGACCGAGCTGTGGGACCGCCTGCTTCAGGAATTCCTGCTGTTCCTGCGCGCCAACGCGAGCGGCCAGGAGCCTCTGGAAGCGCCCGCCGGCGAGGCGGAGGTGCGTGATGAAAGCGCCGCCGCGCAGGAAACCGTCGCGGAAGAAGCGGCGCGATAACTGGCACGGAGAACGCCCCGAAGAAGGGGCTCGCCGAGGGCTTGCCCCGGGGGCGGTGCGGATTCACGTCCTGCGCCGCCCCTTGACGCTCATCCAAGTGCCCTGGGCAACTCCCTGTGATGCATGCAAAGGTTCCAACCATGACTACGATCCTGAAATCTCCGGCCACGCTGCGTGTGGCCGGAGCGGTATTGACCATCGCCGTGCTGGCCGGCGCGGTGGCGCTGATGGGCGGCAAGGACGCGCAAAGCGGCGAGACGGCGCCGGCTGCGCAGGCGGCGACACC
>DALZRX010000537.1:0-3051 GCA_032015805.1 Achromobacter sp. | reverse complement strand
ACCGGCGCGGTCCGCGGGCGCGGCGCCAGTGCGCGCAGGAAGGCTGCATCGCGCTCGGCTTGGCCAATCTCGTTGTGCGCCAACTGGCGCGCCTGGGCCAGGTTGCGCCACGCGTCAACTTCGGCCCGCAAGGCGGGATCGCGCGCGATGTCCGCTTCGAAGGTTCGGCGGGCGTGGGCGTCCAGTTCGCCCGCCAGATAGGTCAGCACTCGGTCTTCAGACATGATCAGTCCATTCCTTTGCGCGTGCATTCGGTCACCAGCTTGCGCGCGGCATGCAGACGGCTTTTCACGGTGGGCACGTGCAGGTCCTGCTGCCGGGCGATCTGTTCCATCGGCAGGTCATCCAGATACAGGAACATCGTGGTCCGCAGGGTGTCGCTCAGCTTGTTGAGACAGTCGCGCATGCGCTTGACGACCGACAGGTGCTCGTAGGCGTGCGCGGGGTCCGCGAAGGGAGACGGGTCACCGACGTTCTGTATTTCCTCCGGCGCGGTGTCGTCCTGTTCGCCGCCGTCGTCGGGACGCGCCCATTGCACTTCGTGCCGGGTGCGGCGATGCATCTGGATCAATTCGTGCAGCGATCCGCGATACAGGTAGCCGCCCAGCCTGCTCACAGCGAGTTCATGCGCCGTCCATCCACCATCGGGCTGGCCGTGCAGAAAACCTTCGTCCTTGAAGGTGCGCGTCTGCAGGAACTTCATGAGCGCGTTGTTGAACGCGTCCACCACGCCTTCGGGCGATGTCTTGAAGAATTTCCTGCGCAATTTCAGCGTGATGTGCTGCTCGGCCTTGTTGCGAAACGCCAGGGCGTAGCGCGGGTCGGCATGCAGAATGCGCAGCAGCGCGTCGACGTTGGTGATGACGTAGCGCTTGGAATCGAGCGTGTTCATGGTTCAGGTTCTGCGGACTGCGGACTGCGGGCCGCGGGCTGCGGCACCTTAGCCGTGCAGGGGCGGAAAATCAAGCGCGGCGGCGCAGCGCCGCGATGCCGCGGACAGTGAAGGCCAGCGCGATGGCGACAGACAGATAGAAGCCGAATCCAAACGACAGGCTGCTCCACAGGTTGGACGCCATGTCGCCAGCCAGGCTGCGGCTGGCGCGCGAATTGCCCATGAAGCCCGCAAACTGGCGCGTTGCGTTCATCATCTCTTGAACCTGCGAAACCACGCCGGCCAACGCAATGCCCCACAACGCCAGCGGCGCGAAGTAGCCCAGGCGCGCGGCGCGATGGTCCAGCAGCGAGGGCAGCAACGGCCCCGCCACGGCCAGCAGCCACAACAATCCATAGAAGCCCGCGCCCGCCCCCTGTCCGGCGATCGCGCCCTGCAGGCTGCCCCCGTTCTGCAAGCGCAAGAGGTCGTAGAAGCTCAGGCTGGCGTGCGATCCCATCATGCTGAGGGTGATCACTGCAAACACGGTGGTGCTCATCAGGAACAGCAACGCCCCGACAGCATCGCCCCGGTTGACGCGCTGGGCCGCGATGGCCATCCATCGGGCCGCCTGGCTCTTTGCCTGCGTCAATACGTCCTGTGCTTTTTCCTGCATGGTCTTTCCTTGTCTGAGTGAGGCGGGATGCCGGTACTCATCGCTATGCACGGCTGCCCGAAAGGTTCGATTTTTTTTTCTGTCCTTTTTCCGCCGATTGACCTGCCGGGGTTCGGTATATCCTTCGACGCGGATTTTTTTCGAACCTTTCCCGCCGCGGCGCGTAGCAAGGGTTTCCCCACTTATCAAAAACGGAGCGTTGAATCATGTCCACCCCTACCCCTCTGTCCGCCCTGTACCAGACCGTGGTGCAAGAAGAACTGGGCCTGGTCGCCGGCTTTGACGGCGAAGGCGATGTGGTCTTCAAGCATCCCGACATGGGCACCATGTATTTCAGCCTGAGCGATTCGGACCCGGAGTTCCTGCGCCTCGTCTACCCCAGCTTCGTGCAGGCCGACGAACTGGAGCTCACCCGCGACCAATTCCTTGAAGTCATCAACATCGTGAACAACCGCTGCAAGGCCATCAAGCTGACGCTGCCGCAAGCCGGCGACGATCGCGCCGCGCGCGTGTCTGCCTCGGTGGAGAGCTTTGTGGCCGCGCCCGACACGCTGCCTGACATTGCCCTGCTGCGCGCCATCGTGGCCCGCTGCGTGTCCGCCATCCGCCATGGGGTGCACGAGCTGGTGAAACAGTCGATGGAACTCAAGCAGGCCGCCAACTAAGACGACAGCGCCGCGCCGACGCGCGCCCCAATGCGCCCAAACGCGGCCGGCGCAATTGAAACAAGTCTGGTCCTGCGTTGTAACTTTGCGATACATTGCAGGGCTTTGACGAAAACGGCGCCTTCGCGGCGCCGGGTTTGCCGCCTTCACCATGATGTCAATGCGCCCGCTTGTATCCCGATCGTTGATTCTTCGCCTTGCCACCGCCTTGCTGCTGCTCGCGGGTTTGTCCGCCTGCGCCGTCAAGACCAATTCGCGGGGCAATCTCGTGTATGGCGTGGACACCGCCGCCCTGTTCGGCACCGAGATCGGCCAGTTTCCCTTGCAGGATGGGGGGACGGGCACACTGCGCCGCGAAGGCAAGAACTTCTCGGTGAAGCTGTCCGGCAACCAGCGCGTGGTTCCCTTGAACAACGTGGAGTCGGCCCGTATCGCCCGCACGGAGAACGTGGGCGCGCGCACCGTGGTCGTCATCGAAACGCAGCGCCGCAACTGCGACTACCGCTACACCGTGCTGGCCATCCAAGGGTCGGACGTGTTGTCCTGGGACCTGGGCAATTGCCGGGACCGGCCGGCCGTGCTGGTCCAGGATGACCGCAGCGCCCTGACCATCGACTTCCCCAAGGGCTCGAAGATCGAACGCTTTGTCTACACCCAAGACGGCCGGATGCGCCGGGGCGACGTGAAGACGGTGGCAGGCATGAATCCGCGCGCCAAGCCGTTTGCCGATGAATCGCTGTACCCGCCCGGCTACCTGGATTCGCTGCGGCTGCACGGCGTCTACCCGCCCCCCGCCCCGCCCGCCACGCGGCGGGGCAAGGCGGCAAAGCCGGCCGGCG
>DALZRX010000536.1:0-3057 GCA_032015805.1 Achromobacter sp. | reverse complement strand
CATCGGCGAGCCCCAGTCCCGCGCCGCCATGGTCTTCCAGCACCAGCGCGTCCGCGAAGCCTGCGTCCTCGCAGGCCTGCCAGGCCTCGGCGGACGGCGGGCCCTGTTCAGCGCGGCGCGTCACGTCGGGTGTGCAGGTTTGCGCGAAGAGCCGTTCGGCGGCATCGCCAAGAATGTTGTCCATGACGGTCGTCCTTATCGAAGGCCAAGGCCGCGGGCGATGATGCCGCGCAGGATTTCACGGGTGCCGCCGCGCAGCGAAAACGTCGGGGCGACCTGATCCAGGTACGCCAGCGTGCGCAGCAGCGGCAAGGGGACGGGCCGTTGCGGGTGCCGGCCCAGCGTATCGCCGATCAGGCGTGGAATGGCCTGTTCCAGCTCGGTGCCCAGGTCTTTCACCAGCGACGCTTCCGTGGCGGGGCTGAGACCCGCCGCGAGCTTGCCCGCGACGGCCAGCGACATGGCGCGCAGCACCGCCATTTGCGACAGGATGCTGCCCAGCACGGCATGGCTCGTCGCGTCAGCGTCCTGGTGGCGGCAGTGCGCCAGCCAGCATTCCAGCAGCGCGATGCTGGAGTACAGGCGTTCAGGGCCGCTGCGCTCAAACGACAGTTCCGCATTGACCTGCGCCCAGCCGGCCCCTTCCTCGCCGATCAGCGCATCGGGCGGCAATTCCACGTTCTCGAAAAAGACTTCCGAAAAATGTGCGTCGCCCGCCAGGTCCTCGATCGGGCGGACCGTCACGCCGGGAAGCGAGAGGTCCACGATGACCTGCGACAGCCCCTGGTGCCGATCCTCCGCGGTGCCGGAGGTGCGGACCAGCGCGATCATGTAGTGCGAGCGGTGCGCGTTGGTGGTCCAGATCTTGCTGCCGTTCAGCCGCCAGCCGCCGGCCGCGGGTTCGGCCCGCGTGCGGATGCTGGCCAGGTCCGAGCCGGAGCCCGGTTCGCTCATGCCGATGCAGAAGAAGGCCTGCGCGGCGCAGATGCGAGGCAGGTAAAAATCCCTTTGCGCCGCCGTGCCGTACTTCAGGATCAGCGGAGCGCTCTGACGGTCGGCGATCCAGTGCGCCGAAACGGGCGCGCCCGCGCCCAGCAATTCTTCCGACAGCACGAAGCGCGCAAAGTGGCCGCGCGCCGCGCCGCCGTATTCGCGCGGCAGCGTCAGGCCGAGCCAGCCGCGTTCGGCAAGCTGGCGGCTGAAGCCTGCGTCAAAGCCCATCCATGACCGTGCACGTTCGTCGGGTTCAAGGCCGTCCAGCGTATCGGCCAGAAAGGCGCGCACCTCGGCGCGCAAGGCTTCGTCCTCGGGAGGAATGGCGGTAAGTTCCAGCGTATCGATCATCGGGCGCTCCGGGTCGGGCAAGGGCGCCGCGACAGGCGCCGGAGGCCACTATCCGGGAATGCGCTGAAAGCTGTCCAATATTATTTTTTGGTTTTCCGATACGTGTTTCGTATCGATGTCCCAAGCGTCCGGGCGCCGCGCCCGGCTGATACCGCCGGAGTATCACGCGCGCAAAAATTAATATTAGACGTCACCTGCCTGCGTGCCTACGCTTCAAGACAACGCCGTGCCGCGCCCCGCGCGGACCCGGCGACAACAACAAAGGAGACAGGCATGAACCCGATGATGCGCCTTCTGGCGTTCGCAGGCGCCATAGGGCTGGCGCAACCCGCAATGGCGGCGCAGGCCGCATATCCCGACAAGCCGATCCGGCTGATCGTGTCGTTTCCGCCGGGCAGCGGCACGGACAGCAATGCGCGCTACGTGGCAAAGAAGATGGAGGAAAAGCTGGGAGTTGCGGTCACGGTGGAGAACCGGCCGGGCGGCAACAGTTTCATCGCGGCGCAGGCCGTGGCCACCGCGCAGCCCGACGGCTATACGCTGCTTCTGGCCAGCAATTCGCCGGTGGCGACCAACGCGGCCATGTACAAGAACCTGCCGTATGACCCGGTCAAGGACTTCGCGCCCGTCGCACGCCTGGGCTATGGCGCGATGGCGCTGGCGGTGAAGTCCGACGCGCCGTTCCAATCCGTCAAGGACCTGGTCGATGGCGCGCGCAAGCGTCCGGGCGAATTGAACTACGGCAGCGGCAGCGCCTCGTACCAGATCGCCACCGAACTCTTTTTGTCGATGGGCGGCATCAAGGCCAATCACGTGCCGTATCGCGGCGCGGCGCCGGCGCTGACCGATCTGGCGGGCGGGCAGGTGGATTTCGTGTTCGCGGACTATGGCGCCGTGATTCCCTTCGTGCAAAGCGGACGCATGCGGCTGCTGGCCGTCACGGGCGACAGCAGGCTGAAGAGCTCACCCGACACGCCGACCCTGCAGGAATCCGGCTTTCCGGGCTATTACATGGTGAACTGGACGGCCGCGTTTGCGCCCGCGCAGACGCCCGCGCCCATCATCGATACGCTGGCCGACACCTTGCTGGCGATCTACCGGACGGCGGACGCCGCGGAATTCCTGGCGCGCACCAACTGGGAAGTGTTCCCGGTGGGACCCAAGGAGCTCGGCGAGTTCCAGCGCCAGGAGATCCGCAAGTGGGACGAGGCCGCCCAGCGCGCCGGCATTCCCAAGCAATGACCCTTGCCATCCGATAAGAGGAGATAAGCATGGCAGAACTGTTGCAGGTGGAGCAGCGCGACGACGGCGTGGTGACGCTGACCTTGAATGATCCCGCCACGCGCAATGCGCTCACGGGCAGCGCAATGGTCGATGAGCTGTTGGCCGAGTTCGCGCGGATCGAGCGCGATGCATCGGTGCGGGTATTGGTCATCACGGCCGCCGGCAACGTGTTCTCGTCCGGTGGAAACGTGATGGACATGCAGCGGCAGATCGGCCCCGACGTGGGCAGCGCCGCGCTGCGCCAGGAGTACCGGCACGGCATCCAGCGTTTGCCGCTGGCCCTGCATGCGCTGGAGGTGCCGACCATCGCCGCCGTGAACGGCCCGGCCATCGGCGCGGGCTGCGACCTGGCGTGCATGTGCGACGTGCGCATCGCGGCGCAGGAGGCCACGTTTGCCGAGAGCTTTGTCAAGCTGGGCATCGTGCCCG
>DALZRX010000535.1:0-3058 GCA_032015805.1 Achromobacter sp. | reverse complement strand
CGGCACATACCTGCTGCGCGTGCAAGGCGGCGGCAAGGCCGGCGCCACGCTGGCGCTCAGCACGGAAAGCGGGCTGCTCGACGTCAAGGGCCAGGGCAGCACTGGCGGCCGCGGCGTGATTTTCCAGGGCG
Organism: Achromobacter sp.; assembly: GCA_032015805.1. Classification (GTDB taxonomy): domain Bacteria; phylum Pseudomonadota; class Gammaproteobacteria; order Burkholderiales; family Burkholderiaceae_B; genus Achromobacter. The sequence continues at coordinate 2,927 of DALZRX010000535.1, read as the reverse complement.
AAGCCACGTTCGCCAAATCCGCCAGCGATGCAGATCGCGCGGCGCTGGACGGGCTGATGTCATCGCTGGGCCGCCGATCGGGCGACACAGTGACGTTCGGGACGGGGAAGTAGGCATCAGGCACCGGCAGAGAGCGCCGGTGCCAGTCGTTCGGCGGGCCGGCGCTATGCGTCGCGCGTGACCCGCAGGATTTCCTCGGGCGAGGTGTGCCCGTCGTCCACCCAGCGCTGCCCGTCCTCGCGCATGCTGCGCATGCCGGACGCGGCCGCGGCGCGCCGCAATTCGCGTTCGTCGCGCCCTTCGTGGATCAGTCGGCGCGCCTCGTCGTCCACCGTGAACAGCTCGTGAATGCCCGAGCGGCCGCTGTAGCCCGTGTGGTTGCAGGCTTCACAGCCCACGGGGTGAAACACCTGCACGCCGTCCAGCATCGACGGCGCCTTGCAGGCCGGACACAGCTTGCGCACCAGCCGCTGCGCAAGCACGCCCAGCAACGAGGAGGCCAGCAGGAACGGTTCGACACCCATGTCGGTCAGGCGCGTGACCGCGGACACGGAATCGTTGGTGTGCAGCGTCGCCAGCACCAGGTGGCCCGTCAGCGAGGCCTGCACCGCGATCTGCGCGGTTTCCAGGTCGCGGATCTCGCCGATCATGATCACGTCCGGGTCCTGCCGCAGGATGGCGCGCAGGGCCAGCGCGAAACTCATGTCGATCTTGGCGTTGACTTGCGTCTGGCTGATGCCGGCCAGGTCGTATTCGATGGGATCTTCCACCGTCAGGATGTTGCTGGTGGACGCGTCCAGCCGGCTCAGCGCCGCGTACAGCGTCGTCGTCTTGCCGCTGCCGGTCGGGCCGGTCACCAGCACGATGCCGTGCGGCTGGCGGATCAGGCGGTCCAGTCGTTCCAGCACGCCAGGGCTCATGCCCAGCTTTTCCAGACGCAGGCGGCCGGCTTCCTTGTCCAGCAGACGCAGCACGGCGCGTTCGCCATGTCCCGTCGGCAAGGTCGACACGCGCACGTCGATGGGCCGCCCGCCCACGCGCAGGGCGATACGGCCGTCCTGCGGCAGGCGCTTTTCGGCAATGTCCAGGTGCGCCATGATCTTGATCCGCGAGATCAGCGCGGCGTGCAGCGCCTTGCGCGGGGACACCACGTCGCGCAGGGTGCCATCCACGCGGTAGCGCACGACGGAATGCGTTTCGAAAGGCTCGATGTGGATGTCGCTCGCCCCGTCGCGCGCGGCCTGGGCGAAAAGCGCGTTGATCATGCGGATCACGGGCGCGTCGTCCTGCGCTTCCAGCAGGTCCGCCACCTCGGGCATGTCCTGCATCAAGCGGTCCAGGTCGATCTCATTTTCCGCAACGCCCATGACGGATGCCGCGTCCTCCGAGTGGCTGTAGGCCGCGGTCAGCAGCGTCTCCAGCGCCTCGTCGTCGATCTGCGTCAGCCCGATGTCTCCGTGGCAGCGCCGGATCTCGCGCACCGCCCAGTCGGGCGTGCGCGGGCTGACCGTCAACTGCGCCTGCCCCCCGCGCAGCGACAGCACCGCGCGCTGCGCGCGGGCCCAGGCATAGGGCAAGGGGTGCGCGCTCATAGCAGTTTCTCGGGGTCCACCGCCACCGTCATCATGACCGGCCGGGGCGCGCGGATGGGCTGCTGCGCGGGCGCGGGCGGCGAACCGGGATATTGGCGCACGGCGAAGGTCTCGACCGTGGTGGGCGGCGGACGGCGCAGCGTGTCCGCCTGCTGTTCCGGACGCAGGTCGTAGGCGTTGTTCGACACCGACGGGGCCGACCCGGGCAACGGCAGGATCGGGGCCTGCATGTCCGGCAGCGCCCAATGGTCGCGCGGCTGCACGGCGCCTTGCGCGCGGCGCATGTAGTCGTAGCGGTCCATCGTGACGCTGGCGCTGCGGTTGGCATCGCGCACCACGTAGGGACGCAGGAAGACCATCAGGTTGGTCCGGGTGCGCTTGCGCGTGTCGTAGCGGAACAGGGAACCGATCACGGGCAGCGAGCCCAGGCCCGGCACGCTGTTGGACGTGAGCGTCACGTTGTCTTCCAGCAGGCCGCCCAGCACGATGATCTGGCCATCGTCGATCAGCACGCTGGTGTCGATCGCGCGCTTGTTGGTGACGATGCCTGTCGTGGCGTTCGAGCGGCTTTCGTCGATGCTGCTGACTTCCTGGTAGATGTCCAGCTTGACCGCGCCGCCCTCGGAGATCTGCGGACGGATGTTCAACTTCAGGCCCACGTCCTCGCGTTCGATGGTCTGGAACGGATTCGAGCTGCCGTTGCTGCCCGAGGTCACGTATTGCCCCGTCACGAACGGCACCGTCTTGCCCACCAGGATGCTGGCCGATTGGTTGTCCAGCGTCAGCAGGTTGGGCGTGGACAGGATGTTGGCCTCGCCGGTGTTCTGCATGGCGCGCGCCAGCACGCCCAGGTTGATGACTTCATTGCCCAGCACGTCGACCGTGCCCTTGACCACGCCCAGGCTCAGGCCGCTGCCCAGCGCGTCGATCGAGGTGGGGCCGTTGCCGGTGATGCCGCTGCCGCCCAGGTTCGTGCCACCGATGAAGCTGGTGCCGTTGCCGTTGATGCTGCCGGCGCCCGTCATCCACTGGATGCCGAACTCCGCGGCCATTTCCTCGCTGACTTCCACAATCAGGCTTTCCACCAGCACCTGCGCACGGCGCTGGTCGAGCTGGTCGATCACCTCACGCAGGCTGCGGTACAGCGGCTCGGGCGCGGAGATGATCAGCGAATTGGTCGCCGGGTCCGCCTGGATGGTGGCGCCGCCCGCGGAATACGACACCGCCTGGGTCGAATCGTTTTCGCGCGCAATGCGTTCCTGTTCGCCGGAAAGGCCACTGCGCGACGAGCCCGACTGGCTGGACATGCCCATGCCTGTTTGGTTGGGCGTGCTG
>DALZRX010000534.1:0-3060 GCA_032015805.1 Achromobacter sp. | reverse complement strand
GAGCGAAGGCTCCGGACCGCAATCGTGGGCGATCGTGCCCACGGGGACCGCGGCGCCGGGCGACCTACGAAGACCTGAAGCAGAGCAACCTAGAGCAACCTACGAAGCTCCAAACCCCTCACTCCGCCATAGGATCCTGAAACTGCGAACACTTCACCTGCACAAGCTTCCGATCCTGCAACCGCAACGCCGTCAATGACCCACCCCATACGCATCCCGTATCCAGGCAAATCACATCCGGCCGCTGCAACAACCCCAACGTCGACCAATGCCCAAACACCGTCGTGACGTTACGCGTTGCCCGATTCGGCACGTCGAACCACGGCACCAGCCCCGGCGGCCACGCGCCCGGCGCCACTTTCGTGGCGAATTCCATATGGCCGTTCGGCGTGCACAGCCGGATCCGCGTCAGCGCGTTGATGATCACCCGCATCCGTTTGCCGCCCTTGTGGTCTTCCTTCCAGGTGGCCGGCTCGTTGCCGTACATCTTTTGCAGCGCCTTTTGCCAATTGGGTCCGCGCAGCGCGTCCTGGACTTCGCCCGCCAGCGCCAGCGTCTTGGCGACGTCCCACTTGGCCAGCGTGCCCGCGTGGACCAGCAGGTGGTTCTGCTCGAAATGCGCCAAGGGACGGAAGCGTAGCCAATTGATCAGCGCCGTGGCGTCCGGCGCCCGGAGGATCGACTCCAGCGTGTCCGATTTGGATGGCTTGCGCACGCCAGCGGCCGCGGCCAGCAGGTGCAGGTCGTGGTTGCCCAGGACGACCGTTGCGCGGTCGCCCAGGTCGATGATGCGGCGCAAGGTTTCGAGCGATTGCGGGCCGCGGTTGACCAGGTCGCCCGCGAACCAGAAGCGCGACTTGGGGTCGCCGACCAGGTCGGGGTGGGACAGCAAGCGATCCAGCGGCGAGCAGCAGCCCTGCACGTCGCCGATCATCCAGATACTGCCGTTCATGCGGGACTCTTGCTCCAAGGCCAGCGTTGTTGGAAGAGACGGGTGATGGTGTGGCGGTATTCCATGTAGCTCATGGCGCCCAGCGCCAGCGCCATGGCGCCCAGGTTCGGGCCAAGGGCGGTCAGCCAGGGCGGCCACTTGCCCAGCATGCCGACGTTCAGGGCGAGCTGGTTCAGCATGAAGAAGCCCACGCCGAGCAGGATACCCACGAAGACCTTGGCGCCGACGCCGCCACGGCGCGTCTGCATGAGGCCGATGGGGGCGGCGATGGTGATCATCACCAGCAGGGTGAAGGGGTAGGCCAGTTTGCGCCACAGCGCGACGACCTGACGGCCGTATTGCAGCTGGTTGTCGCGCAGGTATTCGACGTAGTCGAGCAGCGTGACGATCGACATGCGCTCGGGCGTCAGCACGCGCGCCAGCAGGCGTTCGGCGCTGAGCGTGGTGTCGATGGAGCGTTCGGGCAGCTTCACGACCGTGGCGGGTGGGTTCTTGGGCGGCCGGGCGTTGGCGAGCGCCGAGGCGGCCTCGCTGTCCAGGCGGGTCTCGGAGACGTCTTTCAGCACCAGGTCGCCGCGTGTGAACGTGCCGGTGGGGGCGGTGGACAGCGCCGAGAGCGTCAGGTCTTTCTTGAACTCGTAGAGGGTCACGCCGGCAACCTGGCCATCGCCCTTCAGTTCGGCGATGTTGATGATGCGAGTGCCGCCGTTGGCGGTGGGTTCCTTGAACCAGTAGCCGCTCTTCAGGCGGTCACCGCCGGCCTTGCCGCGGAACATGAGGTTGGCTTCGCCGGTCTTGATCTCGGCCCAGGGCGTGACGTACTCCGACAGCAGGCCCGCGCCGATCATCAGCGGGATCGTGACGATCCAGAGCATTCGCAGGAGCCGCATGCCGCTGACGCCCGAAACCCGCAGGATGACGAGTTCGTTGCGCTGGGCAAGGCCGGCCAGCGCCAGGATCGCGCCGATGAGCAGCCCGATGGGCAGGAGGTCGTAGAGACGGGTGGGGATCGCCAGCGCCTGCATGTACAGCAAGGCCATCATGGAGAACTTGTCGCCCACGTTGTCCAGGTCGTCCACCAGTGCGAAGAACGTGAAAAGGCCCAGCAGGGCCAGAAGGACCACTGCGCAAGAGCGATAGACCTCGCGGGCCAGGTAGCGACGTGCAGTACGCATGGAGAAAAAAGGAGTGGAGCGCGTAAACGTGAAAGCTTAACAAATCCCGCTGCTTGGGGGCGGGGCAATAGAGGCCGATCTGTCCGGCTCTTCTTTCAGGGGATGTCAACCATCTGCATCCGGCGCGTCAGCACGCCGACCCGGGAGTTCAGGTAGTTGGACCGCCGATGGCTGTCGTAGAAGCGCGGGTTGGGCAGCATCGCCGCAAGCCGGGCCGACTGGCTGTTTCCCAGGTTGGCGGCGTTGGTATTGAAATAATGCTTGGCGGCGGCCTGGGCGCCGAACACGCCTACGCCCCATTCAGCAACGTTCAGGTAGAGCTCGAGGATCCGTTCCTTGCTCATGACGTGTTCGATCATATAGGCCAGGACCAGTTCCTGGCCCTTGCGCAGGTAGCTGCGCGAGCCGGACAGGAACAGGTTCTTGGCCAGTTGCTGGGTGATGGTGGAGCCCCCTCGCATCTTGGACCGCCCCGCCTCTTCCTGTTTCTGGTTGTATTCCCAGGCCTTGCGGATGGCGTCCCATTCGATTCCGTCGTGGCCGGTGAAATTGGAGTCTTCGGATGCGATCACCGCCCGCTTGAGCGATCGGTTGATCTTGTCGTAGGACACCCATTCGTATTTCAGCTCGATGGCCGGGTCGTCCTTGCGCAGGCGCGACAATTCTTCGCGCATCATCGCGCTGCTGCCCGGGTCGCGGTAGTTGTACCAGACCACCTGGGCGAACAGCCAGAATTGATACAGCAGGACCGCGCACACCAGCGCCATCAGCAAGCCGGTTGTGATCCGGAACCAATTGCGGCCGGCGCTGCGGCCTGTACGCGTCGCCATCCTGCTCAGCTTCCCGCGGCCAGCGCCTCGCGCAGCGCCGCGAGGACGGGCGCGGGGTCGGGGCGCACGCCGTGCCAGATGGTGAAGCTTTCGGCAGCCTGGC
>DALZRX010000533.1:0-3064 GCA_032015805.1 Achromobacter sp. | reverse complement strand
CGGCGCCCAGCGACCCGCGCTGGCAGCAGCGCTGGGAAAGCGCGGTAGCGGCCGTCGGCGTGCCGGTACACCGCATGCCCAGCGGCGCCGGCCATGACGCCATGAAGCTGCACGAGATCATGCCGCAGGCGATGCTGTTCGTGCGCGGCCAGAACAACGGCATCAGCCACAACCCCCGCGAATCCACCACCAGCGACGACATCGAACTTGCCGCGCAGGCCATGCTTGGCCTGCTCGACGCGCTGGCCAACGAAACCACGACATAACGCCATGACCGATTACGCCCGACTCGACGCCTGGGTGGACGCCCATTTCGACGAAGAAGTCCGCTTCCTGCAGGAGCTGGTGCGCGTGCCCACCGACACGCCGCCTGGCAACAACGCGCCGCACGCCGTGCGCACCGCGGAACTGCTGCAGGGCTTTGGCCTTGACGCCGAAGCGCATCCGGTGCCTGCCGACGCGGTCCAGGACTACGGCATGCAGTCCATCACCAATCTCATCGTGCGCCGCGAATACGGCGGCGCCGGTCCGCGCATCGCGCTCAACGCGCATGGCGACGTGGTGCCGCCCGGCGACGGCTGGACGCACGATCCCTACGGCGCCGAGATCGACAACGGCAGCCTTTACGGCCGCGCCGCCGCCGTCAGCAAAAGCGACTTCGCCAGCTACACCTTTGCCTTGCGGGCGCTGGAAGCGGTCGCCAAGCCATCCCGAGGCGCGGTCGAGCTGCACTTCACCTATGACGAGGAGTTCGGCGGCCTGCTGGGTCCCGGCTGGCTGCTCAAGCAGAATCTCACCCGCCCCGACCTGCTGATCGCGGCAGGCTTCAGCTATGAAGTCGTCACCGCGCACAATGGCTGCCTGCAAATGGAAGTGACGGTGCACGGCAAGATGGCCCACGCCGCCATTCCCAGCAGCGGCGTCGATGCGTTGCAAGGCGCCGTCGCGCTGCTGAACGCCTTGTACGCGCAGAACGCGCACTACAGGAAGATCACTTCGCAAGTGCCGGGCATCTCGCATCCGTACCTGAACGTGGGGCGAATCGAAGGCGGCACCAACACGAACGTGGTGCCCGGCAAGGTCAGTTTCAAGCTGGACCGCCGCATGATTCCCGAGGAAAACGCCGCCGAAGTCGAGGCCGACATCCGCCGCGTCATCCAGGACGCCGCGGCCTCGTGCGCGGACATCCGTGTGGACATCAAGCGGCTGCTGCAGGCCAATTCGATGCGTCCGCTGCCCGGCGCGCAGCCGCTGGTGCAGGCCATCCAGAAACATGGAGAAGCGTTGTTCGGCGAGCCCATCCCTGCGATGGGCACCCCGCTCTACACAGACGTGCGCCTGTACGCCGAAGCCGGCATCCCTGGCGTGATCTACGGCGCAGGTCCGCGCACCGTACTGGAATCGCACGCCAAGCGCAGCGACGAACGCGTGGTGCTGGAAGACCTGCGCCGCGCCACGAAGGTCATCGCACGCACCCTGGCGGATCTGCTGGCGCCTGGCAACGCCTGATCAAGCCAACCGCAGCACGCGGCGCGAGAACAGCACGGCCACCAGCACGAAGACGGCCAGGCCCAGGTAGGACGCCATGCCGGCGAAGTCTTCTCCTGCAATCGCCAGCGGCGCGTCGGACCCCGCGGCGCCGATGATCGCCGCCATCAGCACGCCGACCAGGCTTTCGCCCACGATCAGGCCGGAGGCGATCAACACACCGCGCCGGTTGGCCGCCTCGGCATAGCTGTCATAGGGCTGCCCGGCGGCGGCAGCGCGGCGGCGCAGCGCGCCTTCGAGCACCCACGCCAACAGCGCGCCCGCCACGATGGGCGCGGCGACCGTCGGCGGCAGGTAGATGCCGATGCCCACCGCCAGCACCGGAATGCGCGCGATCCTGCACGTGCGCTTCATGATTTCGTCCACCACGATGAGACCCACGCCGACCGCCATGCCGATGAGAATCATGGTCCAGTTCAACTGATGAGTGAAGATGCCGCGCGTGATCGCCAGCATCAGCGTGGCCTGCGGCGCGGACAGGGCCTGCGCCGCGTCCATGCCCTCGCGCGGCATTGCATCCGCAAAACCGTACGCGTTGTACAGCAGCTCCAGCACCGGAGAGATCACCGCCGCGCCCACCACGCAGCCGATCAGCAGCGCGACCTGCTGGCGCCACGGCGTCGCGCCCACCAGCCAGCCCGTCTTCAGGTCCTGCAGGTTGTCGTTCGAAATGGACGCGACCGCCACCACGGCCGACGTGCTGAAGATCGCCAGTGCGATCGCCATCTGCACGCCGTTTTCAAGCGCCATCAGTTCGCCGCCCACCCCCAGCATCAGCACCGAAACCAGCACGATGGCGACGATGCCCACGCCCGAGATCGGGCTGGTGGACGAGCCCACCAGGCCTGCCATGTAGCCGCAAGCGGCGGCCACCAGGAAACCGAACACAAAGGCGAACAGGACCGCATAGGCCACCAGCTTCCAGACCGCGCCGGCCGACAGCGGCACACCGGACAGAAACACCTGGAACGTGATGACCAGGATCACCACCAGCACCAGGGTCACGACCGAAATCCAGCCGGCAGACAGGTCACGCTCGGTGCGCGGCGCAGCCCCGGCGCGGGCAGCGCCCTCCTTGGTCAGCGCGGAAAACGACGCCTTCACGCCGCGCGCCATCGGCACGAACAGCGTTGCCAGCGTCCAGATCGCACCCACGCCGATCACGCCGGCGCCGATGAAGCGCACCTGCGAGGACCACAGGCCGGTGGCGTATGACGCCAGTGTCGCGCCGGCGGGCATGTCGCCCATGGCGGTCAGGATGGGCACCGCGATGCCCCACGCAATCACCAACCCCGTCAGCATCGCCAACCCGGCCACGATGCCGATCAGGTAACCCGCGCCCAGCAGCGCCAGCGAGAACCCCATCGGCAACCGGAAAACCGCGCCGCCCAGGGCGAACCAGCCGCTGACGCTATCGCCCAGCACACGCAGGCCGCTCGCGGCAAAACTGACCACGGCCGCCGCGAGACCGCCCGCGACAATGTCACCCATGCCGGTCGCGGCGGGCTTGGCCGAG
>DALZRX010000532.1:0-3070 GCA_032015805.1 Achromobacter sp. | reverse complement strand
TGGTCAGCCAGTGGCTGACGCTGTACACGACGCCGGCGATGTATCTGGCGTTGGCAAGGATCCGCGCGAAGCGGTGAGTTCGGGCGGTTCATCCACGCGTGGCGTGGATCCATTCACCGCGCGGAGCGGATTGGACTACCTGGCGTGCCGGGCATGGCGCGACGGCTGCGCGCCACGCGTCGGGTGGACGCGGCTGCAGCGTCCTGTGGCCTGTCCAGCAGCGGGACGGCCGTGCCGGTGCGCTCGGCCAGCCAGCGCACGACGTCAGGCTTCTCGATGGCCAATGACAGCAGCATCGTGGTGGCATCGTCCGGATAGGTCGTCTCGTTCTCGTAGCGGGAAAACGCGATGGCGCCCTTTCCGAACAGCGTGGCCGCTGCACGCTGGGTCAAGCCATAGCGGCGGCGGAATGCCAGTACGTCTTCGCCGAGCAACAGGCCGCCGTAGTGCTCACGCCGCGCGGCAAGCCGCCTGAGGTTCTCGATCTGCTGCTCGGCACTGGTTGCCGTTGCGCCGCATGCGGGGCACTCCAGCGCCAGCAGCTCGACGACCACAGGATTTCCGCGCGGGCTGAAGTGCCGTTCGCGTGTGGATGCGACCAGTTGCGCTTGCTGGCAGGCGGGACACATCCGAGGGTTGGCTTTGTTCATGGCGTGCTCCGGTCAACCGCATGGCGCGCTACAGATGGCAACTGAGAAAAACGATTCGCAGGCTTCCATCCTTGCCAACGGAAAACTTGAGGTAGTAGTTGATGTCCGAATGGTGGAGCCGACGCTTCCGCACATCGTCGTAGCGGACGGCGTAGGCGTCACATGGATGCCAGGTGCCCACCTGATCCTTGCACCACTCTGATCCCTTGTAGTCCTCCGCCTGCAGGCACAACAGACAGTCCAGCAGATCACCCAATGTCCAGCGCAGGTTTTCCAGATCCCGCTGTGCTCTGTGGGTAGCTACCCAGACGTCGTCAGCCCGCAACGCACCTGTGCGGACGCACTGCTGCAAGGCCAACAGATCAATCAAGGGTGACCCGCGGACACTGATCGCCCGGCGCGACGTCCCGGAATCCTGGAGCCGCTGCAACTGTGTTGGATCAACCCTCCACAGCACCGGCTTCAATTTATCACCGTGATAAGGTTCGTCAAGTCCATGACCCGTCTTCCGCTCCCGCCGCCTTGGGTCGGCGGCTTCCGGATGGACAACCGTGAGGCGTAGGCGGGACAAGGGGAATGGCCGTTTGCGGCAGAGAGCGCCGGGCACGGGCGAGGCCCGTCTGCAGCCTGCAGATTGTTCAGTTGAATCAGTGAAGTACGGTTTCGACGGAGACCTGTCAGACGCAGGATCATCGATAGCCGGAAGCGCGCTGTCGGCGCTGATGGGGCCGCCGACGGGTCGTAGCCGTCATTGGCAGGCGGGTAATCATCCACGCATGGCGTGGATCTACGTCTCACACCACCCCGGCGATGTACCTGGCGCTGTCGCACTTACGCAGCGCCAGGCGCATCGCCGGTGCGGACGGGTCGGCCTCCAACTCCGACCGACCCTGATCGCGGCCGCACCCCCGCAGGCGCTGGCCGCCATCCACACACGTGCCGCGATCAAGCGGCTTCAGACACCTTTACTTCACGACGGGCGCGCACGGCAGCGGCCAGGCGCTCCAGCACGTCCACGGTGGTGTCCCAATCAATGCAGCCATCGGTGATGCTCTGGCCGTAGACCAGCGGCTGACCGTCCACCAGTTCCTGGCGGCCGCCGACCAGATGGCTTTCCACCATGACGCCGACGATGCGCTGTTCGCCGTCTTCCAGCTGGGTGGCGATGTCCTCGATCACTTTCGGCTGGTTATCAGGGTTCTTGAGGCTGTTGGCGTGGCTGGCATCGATCATCAGGCGCGTCGGCAGCTTGGCCTTGGCCAGTGCCTGGCAGGCCTCGCCGACGCTGGCCGCGTCGTAGTTCGGCTGCTTGCCGCCGCGCAGGATCACATGGCAATCCGGGTTGCCGGTGGTCGACACGATGGCGGTGCCACCCTGCTTGGTGACCGACAGGAAGTGATGCGGGTTGGACGCTGCGCCCACTGCATCGGCCGCGATCTTGACGTTGCCGTCGGTGCCGTTCTTGAAGCCGACCAGGCAGGAAAGGCCCGAGGCCAGTTCGCGGTGTACCTGGCTTTCGGTGGTGCGCGCGCCAATGGCGCCCCAGGCAACCAGATCGGCGATGTACTGCGGCGAGATCACATCGAGGAACTCGACACCGGCCGGCAGGCCCAGCTTGTTGATGTCGCGCAGCAGGCCGCGGGCAATGCGCAAGCCCTTGTCGATCTTGAAGCTGCCGTCCAGGTCCGGATCGTTGATCAGCCCCTTCCAGCCCACCGTGGTGCGCGGCTTTTCGAAGTACACGCGCATGACGATTTCCAGTTCGCCGGCCAGCGCATCGCGCAGGGGCTTCAGGCGCTGGGCGTATTCGATGGCGGCGTGCGGATCGTGGATCGAGCACGGGCCCACCACCACGGCCAGGCGGTCGTCACGGCCATGCAGGATCTCGTGCAGGGCCGCGCGCGAGGCGCTGACGGTGTCGGAGGCTTCATCGTCGCAGGGCAGCATCGCCAGCAGCTGGGCGGGCGGTGTCAGCGGTTCGATGGTGCGAATGCGAAGGTCGTCGGTGTGCGGGGGCATTGCGGGGGTTCTCCGGAACGTTGGGGGTCCCCAGCGTGGCGACATGAAAAAAGCCGCCAGGTTCGCTGGCGGCTTTCGGGAATGCGTCTGAAGGTTTCTTCAGGGTGAGCGCAGTCCTTCCTCCGCCGTGGGCTTCGGAAAGTAATACCAATAAAAGTTGGCGTGGGCTGCGTTCATGGGGTGTATTGATAGCACAGCTTTTGCGCAGTGCAAAATGTTTCATCCGCAACTGGGGATGCGGTTCAGGCGGGGCTCGCCTCAGCGCTTGCCGTGTACTTCCACATCCAGCAGCAGGCCTTCATGGATGTCCACCCAGCGCTCCACCACGCGGTCCAGTTCCCTCTGTGCCTCGTCCAGCTGCTCGGGGTTGAGCAGGGAGCGGGCGGTGTAGAGATCGGAGA
>DALZRX010000531.1:0-3073 GCA_032015805.1 Achromobacter sp. | reverse complement strand
ATCCCCTAAAGGATAGCGGATACACGGGAACCTTTCGCTGCGTTTTGCATCCGACATTCATGACCAACACTCTTATCCGCTTCTTTCGTGCCGTCCTATTCGCCGCCCTGGCCTTGATCGGCATGGCGATGGCGCTGGTGTTCATGCTTTCCACGGCATTCGCCGTGGCGATCCTTTATGTGGTCGCCAAGGTTCGCGGCAAGCCCTTTGGCGTACGCGCCTATTGGAGCCAGCGCCAAGGCGCCCGCCCTGGACCCTTCCAGTCCGCCACCGCTCCGTTTGCCACGCAGCCGCGTGGCGACGTGATCGACGTCGAGGCCCGCGAAATCCGCTGACGGCGGTTTTCCACTGACTTGCGCCGATCCGGCGCAAGTTGGCCGTTTCGTATTGCGTAAAACCGCACAAGGCGTCCGGCCCCTCCCCCTTCAACCCGCCTGATTCGCATCAATGCGATAGGCGGGTTGTGTGTTTTCCGGGGCCGCGCCGCGGGCATGTCCGCGCGCTTGCCCTAAAATGGCCGGCCAAATCCCTTTTCCCCTCAACCTCAGTCGACAACCATGTCTCGCACCCTTTTTGTCACCACTGCGCTGCCCTACGCCAACGGATCTTTCCACATCGGCCACATCATGGAGTACATCCAGGCCGATATCTGGGTTCGTTCGATGCGAATGGCGGGCCACACGGTGCACTTCGTGGGTGCGGACGATGCGCACGGCGCACCGATCATGCTGAAGGCCGAAAAGGAAGGCATCACGCCGCAGGCGCTGGTTGCGCGGTATGCGGCCGAACGTCCGCAGTACCTGAACGGCTTTCACATCCGTTTTGACCACTGGCATTCCACGGACTCCGCGGAAAACGTCGCGCTGTCGCAAGACATCTACCGCGCGCTGAAAGCCCAGGACTTGATCGAAACGCGCTCCATCGAGCAGTTCTACGATCCGGTCAAGGGGATGTTCCTGGCCGACCGCTATATCAAGGGCGAATGCCCCAAGTGCCACGCCAAGGATCAGTACGGCGATTCCTGCGAAGTGTGCGGCGCGGTCTATGCGCCCACCGAGCTCATCAATCCGTACTCGGCGCTGACGGGCGCCACGCCCGTCCTGAAGTCGTCCGACCATTTCTTCTTCAAGCTGTCCGATCCGCGCTGCGTGGAATTCCTGCAGCAGTGGACCACCGGCTCGAACAAGCAGGGCGCCAAGCACCTGCAGCCCGAAATGCTCGCCAAGACGCGCGAGTGGCTGGGCGGCGAAGACGGCGAAGCCAAGCTGGGCGACTGGGACATTTCCCGCGATGCGCCGTATTTCGGCATCGAGATCCCGGACGCGCCGGGCAAGTATTTCTACGTCTGGCTGGACGCGCCGGTCGGCTACCTGGCGTCGCTCAAGTCGTATTGCGCCGTGAAGGGCATGGACTTCGACGCCCTGCTCGACCCCAACGCCGACACCGAACAGGTCCACTTCATCGGCAAGGACATCGTGTATTTCCACGCGCTGTTCTGGCCCGCCATGCTGAAGTTCGCCGGCCGCAAGACGCCGGACGCCGTCAACGTGCACGGCTTCATCACCGTCAGCGGCGAAAAGATGTCCAAGAGCCGCGGCACCGGCATTTCGCCGCTGCGCTATCTTGAACTCGGCATGAACGCCGAATGGATGCGCTACTACATCGCCGCCAAGCTGAACGCGCGCGTCGAAGACGTGGACTTCAATCCCGAGGACTTCATCGCACGCGTCAACAGCGACCTGGTTGGCAAGTACGTCAACATCGCCAGCCGCGCCGCCAGCTTCATCACCAAGCACTTCGACGGCGCCCTGGCCTATTCGGGCGACACCGCCGCGCTGTCGGCCGAATACGCCGCGCAGGCCGAGTCGATCCGCGCCGCCTTCGAGGCGCGCGAGTACAACCGCGCCATCCGCGAGATCATGGCCTACGCCGACCGCATCAACCAGGCGTTCGACACGGCCCAGCCGTGGGTGCTGGCCAAGGGCATCGCCACCGCCGACGAGGCGCAGAAGGCCGCGCTGCAGGACATCTGCTCGCGTTCGCTGGCCGGCTTCAAGGCCCTGTCGGTGATGCTGGCGCCGGTGCTGCCCGCGCTGGCCGAACGCGTGGCCCTGGAATTGTTCGGCGCGCAGGCGCCCTTCACCTGGGCCGACGCTTCGGTGCTGCCGCAGCGCGTCGCGCCGTTCAAACACCTGATGCAGCGTGTCGAGCCGCAAATGCTGGAAGACCTGTTCGAGCCGCCCGCCGCGCCCGTCGTGGTGCCCGGCGGTGAACCGCTGGCCGAGACCATCTCCATCGACGACTTCGCGCGCGTCGACCTGCGTATCGCGCAGATCGTCAACTGCGAACACGTCGAAGGCTCGACCAAGCTGCTGCGCCTGACGCTGGATGTGGGCGAAGGCCGCCACCGCAACGTGTTCTCGGGCATCAAGTCGGCCTACAAGCCGGAAGACCTGGTCGGCAAGCTGACCGTCATGGTCGCCAACCTGGCCCCGCGCAAGATGAAGTTCGGCGTGTCCGAAGGCATGGTGCTGGCCGCCAGCCATGCAGATGAAGCCGTGGACGCCGGCATCTACGTCCTGGAGCCGTTCCCCGGCGCCAAGCCCGGCATGCGCGTGCGCTGATCCGCGCAACCGCCAACGCAAAGAGCCCGCGAAAGCGGGCTCTTTTTCGTTCCGGCCTGAAATCGGATCAGGCGTTGCTGGGCGCCAGCGCCGGGTCCAACGAAACCCGCTCGTCAAAGACGAAGCACTTGCCCTCGTAACCCGGCCCGCCCGTTTCCTCGAAGTACTTGAGGATGCCGCCGTCAAGCTGGTAGACGTTGTCGATGCCGGCCTCGTTCATGTAGATGGCGGCCTTTTCGCAGCGGATGCCGCCCGTGCAGAAGCTGACGACGGTCTTGCCCGCGAGCTGGTCGCGATTCGCGTCCACCGCGGCGGGAAACTGCGTGAAGCGCTCGATGCGCCAGTCGATGGCGTTCCTGAACGTGCCCTCGTCCACCTCGAAGGCGTTGCGTGTGTCCAGCATGACCACGGGCCGCCCCGCGTCGTCCACGCCGGCATCCAGCCAGCGC
>DALZRX010000530.1:0-3087 GCA_032015805.1 Achromobacter sp. | reverse complement strand
AGGTGAAGCCGGGCGACGTGCTGGTGGCCGCGCCCAACTTCGGGATCGGCTCGTCGCGGGAGCAGGCCGCCGCGGCGCTGGTGCGCCTGGGCGTGGCCGCGGTGATCGCGCCGTCCTTCAACGGCCTGTACTTCCGCAACGCATTCAACGTGGGACTGCTGCTCCTGACCTGCGCAGAGGCCGAGACCCTTTCCGAAGGCGAAGGCATCACGTTCGACCCGGTTGCCGGCCGCATCGGCCGTCCGGGCGGCTCGCCCGCCGAATTGCACTGCGAGACCGTGCCCGGTTTCCTCCTGGACATGGTGCAGGCCGGCGGACTGCTGAATCTGCTGAAACAGCGTCAAACCTCTTAGGAACAACATCATGCTTGACCCCGTTACCCTGGCGGTCCTGAAGGGCCGCCTGGAACAGATCGCCGACGAAATGGACGCGACGCTCTATCGCAGCGCATTCAATCCCATCATTGCCGAGGCCCATGACGCCTGCCACGGCATGTACGACGCGGCCACCGGCGCCACGCTGATCCAGGGCAAGTCGGGCCTGCCCGTCTTCGTGGGTGCGATGGCGTTCGCCGTGAAGGCGGCGGCCAAGGCCGCGGCCGAGCGCGGCGGCATGACGGAGGGCGATGTGTGGCTCTTCAACGATCCGTACGAAGGCGGCACGCACGCCAACGACTTCAAGCTGGTCAAGCCGGTGTTCCGCGGCGGCAAGCTGTTCTGCTTCCTGGCGTCGGCGGCCCACTGGCACGACGTCGGCGGCGCGGTGCCCGGCAACTACAACCCGGCCGCCACCGAATGCTGGCAGGAAGCGGTGCAGATCCCGCCCGTGCGCATCGTGCGTGCCGGGGTGCTGGACCTGGACGTCCTGGCGATTCTGAAGGCCAACACCCGTCTTCCCGACAGCCTGTGGGGCGACCTGAACGGGCAGCTCGCGGCGCTGGAACTGGGCGCGCGCCGCCTTGACGGCCTGTTGGACGAGTACGGCGACGCCACGGTGCTGGAATCCCTGGATACGCTGCGCGAACGGGCCCGCCGCTTGATGCGCGATCACATCGCCCGGCTGCCGGATGGCGAGTACGCCTTCGAGGACATGCTGGACAACGACGGCGTGCGCGACGCGCCACTGCGCATCGCGCTCAAGCTCACCGTCGCCGGCGACCGGCTGGGGCTGGACTTCAGCGGCACGTCGCCTGCCTGCGCCGGCCCCGTGAATATTTCACGCGCCACGGCCATCGCGGCCTGCTACGTCGCGCTCAAGCACCTGTTCCCGGACGTGCCGGCCAATGCGGGCGTGCTGGACGCGGTGGACGTGACGCTGCCCGACGGCCTGGTGATCTCGGCCGACCGCCCGCGTCCCGTGGGCGGCTACACCGAGACCATCCTGCGCATGATCGACGTGATCTTCTGCGCGATGGCCCAGGCCGCGCCGGATCGCGCCATGGCGCAGGCCTATGGCACGATCAACGCGCTGTCGATCGCGGGCTACCGCAGCGACGCCGCCCGCAAGGGCCAGCGCTGGGTGATGTTCAGCTTCTTTGGCGGCGGTCACGGCGGGCATTCGGACGGCGACGGCCTGAGCCACGGCAATGCCCCCATCTCCACCGCCACCATTCCGCCGCTGGAAATCCTGGAAGCGGCGTATCCGGTGCGGTTCACGCAATGGGCGCTGCGGCCGGATTCGGCCGGCGATGGCGCGCACCGGGGTGGCCTGGGCGCCATCTATGAAATTGAATTGCTGGAAGACAGCGCCGAAGCCTTCATCTTCGGCGAACGCGGGCGCAGCGCGCCCAAGGGCATCGCGGGCGGCGGCCAGGCCGCGCTCAACGTTTTCCGCTATCAGCAGGACGGCCAGTGGCAGTCCCCGCCCATGAGTTCGAAGATGCTGGGCATCCAGCTGCAGCGCGGCGACCGTGTCCGGCTGGAGACCCCGGGCGGAGGCGGCTATGGCGACCCCGCCCGGCGCGACGCCGCGGCGCGCGAGCACGATCGCAAGATGGGCTATGTCAGCGACATTCAGAAGGAGCAGTCGGCATGAGCGCGGCGCAAGGTTTGGTGGTGGGCGTGGACGTGGGTGGCACGTTCACGGATCTGTTCGTGCTGGACGAGGCGGGTGGCAGCGCACGCGTGGTCAAGGTGCCGTCGACCCGCGGCGAGGAAGCGCGCGGGTTCATGAACGGCATCGCCCGCGTGGCGGATGGGGCGCGCGACATCGCGACCATCGTTCACGGCACGACCGTGGGCACCAATGCATTGCTCGAGCGCAAGGTGGCGCGCACCGGCATCATCACCACGGAAGGCTTTCGCGACGTGCTGGAAATGCGCCGGCGCGATCGGCCCCAGACCTGGGGCCTGCGCGGCAACTATGTGCCGGTGGTGCCACGCGACCTGCGGCTGGAGGTGCGCGAACGCGTGCTGGCCGACGGTGCGCTGCACACGCCCGTCGACCTGGACCAGGTCGAGGCCGCCGCGCGCGCGCTGCTGGAGCAGGGTTGCGACGCGGTCTGCATCTTTTTCATCAACGCCTACGCCAATCCGGAGAACGAGGCCCAGGCCGCGGCGCGTGTGCGTTCCGTCTGGCCCAACGGCAACGTGACCGCCGCCACCGAGGTGCTGCCCGAGATCCGCGAATTCGAGCGCTGCTCCACGGCCGTCTTGAACGCCGCGCTGCAGCCCGTGGTGGGCAGCTACCTGACGCGGCTGGAATCCGATCTGCAGCAGCACGGGTTCGAGGGCGAATTGCTGGTGGTGCAAAGCAACGGCGGCGTCATGTCGCGCCAGACGGCGTGCGACGTGCCGGTGCGCACCGCGCTGTCGGGTCCTGCGGCCGGCGTGATTGCCTGCGCGGCCATCGCGCGTGCCGCGGGGTTTCCCAATGTGGTCACGGGCGACATGGGCGGCACGTCGTTCGACGTGTCGCTGGTGGCCGAGGGCGAGGCATCGCTGTCGGCGCAGACCTCCATCGACTTCGGCATGGTCGTGCGCGCCCCGATGATCCAGATCGAAACCATCGGCGCGGGCGGCGGCTCGATCGCCAGCGTGGATGCGGGCGGCCTGCTGCAGGTCGGCCCGGAATCCGCGGGCAGCATTC
>DALZRX010000529.1:0-3089 GCA_032015805.1 Achromobacter sp. | reverse complement strand
GTGGCGATGACGCGCTTGCCCCCACGGCGGGCGATGACCGCGGCGAGGACGCCGGTGCCCGTGCCGATGTCGAAGGCCACGCTGCCGCGCGGCATCGGCGTGTTGGCGACCAGGTCCACGTATTCGCCGCGCACGGGCGAGAACACGCCGTAGTGCGGATGGATGCGGTTGTTCAGGGCGGCAATCTCCACCCCCTTCTTGCGCCATTCGTAGGCGCCAATCAGGCCAAGAAGTTCGCGCAGGGACGCCACGTAGGGCTCGCCGGCGGGAATGTGCGCTGCGTCGCACGCCAGATGGGCGTCGGGGGCGCGGCGCAGGGGAATGCTGTGTCCGGCCTCGAAGGGGATGAGCAGCATGCCCAGGATGCGGGCGCGTTGCGACTGGATCTGCCGATGCTGGTTGAAAGCCTCCAGCATGGTGTCGACCGGTTTGCGCGGCCGTTTGTCGACGCGGCGGGTGATCGCCTGCAGGAGCTGGCGCGCGTTCTGGAAGTCGCCGCGCCACAGCAGGCCGACGCCTTCGCAGGCATGGCGGTAGGCCATGTCCGCGGTGAGGGTGTCGTCGGCGATGACCACGCGCTTGGGCGGCGTGGCGCCGGTCTCGGAGTGCCAGCGGGCCGAGCGGGCGACGCCGTTTTCTTCCCAATGCAGTTCGGGCGCGTTCAAGATGTCGCTCCGGTGGGGTAAAGGGGGAAGGGCAGGTTCATGAGGCAGGACACATAAAAGATAAGGGCGCGGGCTGCCAATGTAGCAGCTTCGCGCCCAGGGGCCGGCGCGCGGCGCGCCGGTCGCTCGGTGTTGCGGGTCAGTGGAACAGGACCACGGCCTTTTGCAGAGTAATCCAGATACCCCAGGCCAGCGGGATTCCGACGCACGCCCACGCAAACGCGATCAGCGCGGGCGGCGTGCGGAAATTGGACTTGCCCACACCGTGGGTTTCGGCGGCCACGGCGCGCTCGTGCGCCAGCGCCTTTTCCTTGGCCAGTTCCTCGTCGCTCATGAAGTACTTGGCGTTGACCGGGCGAATCGCAAGGTTGCACAGGAATCCGACAACCAGCATCCCGGCCAGGATGTACATGGTGATGTCGTAAACCTGGGCGCGCGGCACGCCGATGGACAACTGGTACTCGCGGATGTAGTTGACGAGGACCGGGCCGAAGATGCCCGCCGCCGACCAGGCCGTCAGCAGCCTGCCATGGATGGCGCCCACCATCTGCGTGCCGAAGAGGTCGGCCAGGTACGCCGGCACGGTGGCAAAGCCGCCGCCGTACATGGACAGGATCACGCAGAATGCGGCCACGAAAAGCGCCAGGGCGCCGATATGGGCGGTCCAGGGAATGGCGGCGTACAGGACGAAGCCCAACACGAAGAAGACAAGGTACGTCATCTTGCGGCCCAGCTTGTCCGACAGGCTGGCCCAGAAGAAGCGGCCGCCAATGTTGAACAGGCTGAGCAGGCCCGTAAAGCCGGCGGCGATGGCGGCGATGGCCGCGAGCTGTTCCTTGTCGAGCTGACCGAAGCCCAGTTCAGGCTTGTCGATCAGGCCGCCACCGAACACTTCCTGCAGCAGCGGCGAGGCCATGCCCAGGATGCCGATGCCGGCCGTGACGTTCAGGCACAAGGCCCACCAGACCAGCCAGAACTGCGGCACGCCCCACACGCGCTTCACGTGGACGTGATGCTGCGTGATCATGACGTTGTTGGCCTGCTTGGCCGGCGGCGTCCAGCCGGCGGGCTTCCAGCCCGTGGGCGGCACGCGGTAGCCCAGCGCGCCCGACATCATGAAGATGAAATACACCAGCGCCATGGTCAGGAAGGTCTGCCAGACGCCCGGCGAGGTCGGCGTGGCGAAGTGGCGCATCAGCAGGTCGGCCAGCGGCGCGCCGATCATGGCGCCGCCGCCAAAGCCCATGATGGCCATGCCGGTCGCCATGCCGCGCCGGTCCGGAAACCACTTGATCAGCGTGCTGACCGGCGAGATGTACCCCAATCCCAGTCCGATCCCCCCGATGACGCCGGACCCGAGCCATAGCATCCACATCTGGTGCAGGTAGACGCCGATGGCCGAAATGATCAGGCCGCCGCACCAGCACAGCGCGGAAACGACGCCGGCTTTGCGCGGGCCGGCGCGTTCCAGCCAGCCGCCCCACAGCGCGGCCGAACACCCCAGCAGCACGAAGAACAGGGTGTACATCCACCCCATGGTCGAGATCTTCCAGTCGCAGCTTGTGGTGAAGAGCTCGGCCACAAGGCTCATGTCGGGCGGGCAGGCGAGCGGTTTGGACCCGCCCACCACCTTGGACAACGGCAGCCAGAACACGGAAAAGCCATAGGCCATCCCGATGCACAGGTGGATGGCCAAGGCGGCCGGAGGCACCAGCCAGCGCGAGAAGCCCGGCCCCGCAATGGTGCGTTCTTTGTCGAAAAATCCCGGTCGTGAGCCGGGTAGGTCCAGGGTGGCGCTACTTTCCATGATGTCTCCTCAGGGGTGCGGCTTTATAGCGTGCGTAGGCCGGAAAAGCCCGGTCCCGCCGTCTGCTTTATGGATCTGTTGCAGTCCTGCCACTACGGGTGGGCCGTCATGCGGCGGCCCGGGTGCGCTATGCGACGCGCGCAAGCGGGGTGAGCCGCTCGCGATGTTGGGTGACCGCCTGAAGCACCAGCGGATGGAGCTGTTCCTCGCCGGCGTCCCCATTGGGGCTTTGCGCCAGAAAGTCCAGCAGCTCCGTGCGCATGCGCGGTTCCCAGAATTTCTGGATGTGATTGGTGACGCCCTCCAGCGCCTCGGGCCGGTCCGGCATGGCGTCGAAGAACTGGCCGATGCGGTTGGCCATGCGGATCAGGTTGACGATTTCCATTGCTGTCTTGCGTCCGGTTCAGGTGAGGATGCGTTCGGGGTGGGTATAGATGGCGGCGTCGCCATCGCGGGTGAAGCCCAGCAGGGTCACGTTGGCGTCAGTGGCCAGGCGGATGGCCAGCGCGGTTGGGGCGGATACCGATGCCAGCACCGCGACGCCGGCGGCTGCGGTCTTCTGCACCATTTCGAAGCTGGCGCGGCTGGACACCAGCACCACGCCGTGCGCGGCGGGC
>DALZRX010000528.1:0-3090 GCA_032015805.1 Achromobacter sp. | reverse complement strand
CGAGCCGGCGCACGGAGCGGCAGACGCAAGGGCAGGGGTTCGTCCAATACGGGGTCCAGCAAGGCGTGCAGGGCACGCCGCTGTTCCCGCCAGTCGTCCACCCGGGTCTGGTCCTGCGGATGCGCGGCCAGAAAGGCGGCCACCTCGGCGTGGCGCGTGGCGGTCAATTGGCCGTCCGCGTACCCATGCAGGTCGGCTTCGGTGATTGGCGTGCCCGCGGCGGGAACCGGATAAAGGCGTTGGTCAGTCATGGCATTTCACGCGGGGTGGGTACGGGGCGCAGTCGCCGGGCGGCCTCGCGGCCCTGCATCAGCGCGCCGAGCTTTTCGCGCCCGCGCGAGAGGCGCGACATCACGGTGCCGATCGGCACCGAGAGGATGCGGGCGGTCTCCTGGTAGGAAAGGTCTTCGACAGCGATCAGCAACAGGACCTCGCGCTGTTCGGCGGGCAGGGCCTGCAGGTAGCGGTCCAGGTCCCGCACTTCCAACTGGTCGGTCTGGGTGGCGCGCACCGGCGCGTCGGGCAGGTCGCCCGGCGCCGTCTGGTCGGTGCGCCGGCTGGCGGCGCGCACGCCGTCGATGAAATGGTTGTGCATGATGCCGAACATCCAGGCACGCAGTTCGCCGCGCCGCTGCCAGCGGGAATAGCGGCTCCATGCGCGCTCCAACGTGTCCTGCACCAGGTCGTCGGCCCGGTCCGGGTCGCCCGTCAGCCCGCGCGCATAGCGCCGCAGGCTGGGGATGCAGGCCAGGATCTGGGCTTCGTCTTCGGCGCGCATGGTCTGATCGGGCAACCGTCCGGATCAGGGTTTGACGACGTGCCAGATTTCCTTGAAGTTGTCGCCGGTCTTGTCGCCCGGCTTCGTGTCCTTGGTGAACAGATAGAGCGGCTTGCCCTTGTAGGCCCACTGCTTGCCGCCGTCCTCACGGGTGATGACCGTCAGGTCGCCCATCGGCTTGGCGTCGGCGGTGGCCATGGCGGGCGGCCAGGCCTTTGCGCACTGGTCGACGCAGACGCTCTTGCCCGCGGAGTCCTTGTCGAAGGTGTACAGCGTCATGCCGGCGCTATTGACCAGGATGCCGTCCTGGGTCTTGACGGCCTGGGCGTGGGCGCCGGCCGAGAACAGGGCGGCGCAGGCGAGAGCCAGGGCCGCGGCGGTGTGTTTGCGCATGGTGTGCCTCGTAGGTGGGGAGGATTTGGGGGGACTGCCCTCTACGGACGCTGGTCCGGGCCGCTTTATTCCAGCGGATCGGAAAAAAGCCGCGGAAGGCTCAATCGCCCGGCCGGACGGCGCCGGGGTCATACCGCATTTCATGCTCCAGCTCGGTCTCCTTGACGGGGGTGAAGCCCAGCGCCTCGTACAGCCGCCGGGCGGGGTTGCCTTTCAGGACGCTCAGGGTGACCGGTGCCCCTTCCTTATCCGCGCGCTCCAGCACCCGGGAAAGCAGCCGGCGGCCCAGCCCCTGGCCCTGGAACGCGGGATCGATCTGAATCTGCACGATGCGCCAGCCCGACGGATCGCGATAGTGTTTGAACAGCCCGGCGGGCCGGCCCGCCAGCCAGACGATCTGGGCGTCGTCGAAGTGGTAGTGGATGCGCGCGAGATGATGCGCATCGTCGTGCGGCGCACCCGCACGCTGCAGATGCGCGGTCATGGTGCGCTTGCGCAGGGACAGCAGGAACGGCACGTCTTCTTCGGTGGCGGGCTGCAGCGCCAGATCGGGAGTGAGGCTCATGTTGCTGGGCGAACGGGACGGATGGATAACGCGATATCCCGCGGCTAGGCGGGCCGGATGCAAGACGTTATAGAACGTTTGCAGGCCGGCGCGCTAGTGTTTACCCCTTCAACATCCCCAACGGCGCCGGCCCGAAATGCCGCAGATTCGGAAATACCGTCCGCAGATCGTCCCGGCTTGCGCCAAACCAGGCGCCCAGCTCCGCGCCCAGTTGATCCACCGCCGTCGTGGGCAGCAGGCGGCCGTTGTCGACGAAGCCGGGACCGTTCAACGCGATTTCCGGGTGGTCGCCGTAGCAGCGGCCGCCGGCGACCGCGCCGCCCAGCACGAAGTGATGCGAGCCCCAGCCGTGGTCCGAGCCATTGCCGTTCGAACCCAGCGTGCGGCCGAACTCGGAGGCCGTGAAGGTGGTGACCTGATCGGCCACCCCCATCTCCGACAGCGCCTTCTGGAATGCCGCCAGCGCCTGGCCCATTTCCTTCAGCAACGCCGGGTGGGTGTCGTTCAGGCCCGTGTGGTTGTCGTACCCGTTCTGGGAAACGAAGAACACCTGGCGCCGCGCGCCCAGCGTTTCGCGGGCGGCGATGATGCGCGCCACGATGCGCAGTTGCTGCGCGAGCGGCGTCGAAAAGTCCCCCGGTACGGCGACGTCCGCCAAGGCGGCACGCAGGCGCGTGTCGGCAGAGATGGATTGCGCGGCGATGCGCGACATCTCGCGTTCCATCAGGTGTTCACGCGGCTCGGTGATCAGTTCGCGCAGCAGGGCGGTGCAGGCGCTGGAGCCGTACATGTCGCGGTGCAGCAGATCGATCTGCGTGGAGCCGTTGATGCCGACGCGATAGCCGGCCACCTTGCGTCCGGCCAGCAGCACCGTGCTGCCTCCCGCCGTGATGCCGGTGAAGGTGCGCTGCGCGTTGGCGCCCGCAAAGAGATCCGTCAGGCGGCCCGCCCAGCCGGACGAGGCCCCCTCTGGCGCCAGCGCCTGCCAGACCGATTGCTGGTCGTTATGGGAAAACAGCTTGGGCGGCAGCGGCACGCGGGCCCCGATGTATTCGGCCTTGGTGGTGGGCACGATCAGCGGACCCACGTTGAGCAGGGCCGCCATCTCGCCGCGTTCGTACAGGGGCGCCAGCGGCGCCAGTGCGGGGGCCAGGGAGAACTGCATGCCGCCTTTCGTGTCGGCCTTGCCGCGCAGGGCGGTGGCGCGCAACGCGTCGCGGGGCAGCGCGATGTCGCTGCGCGCTGCGGAATAGGCGCGGTACGACGACGGATCGTATGGAACCAGGGTGTTGTAGGGATCGTTTCCGCCATACAGGAAGACGCACACGAGGGCCTTGTAGGTCGGCGGGGCGGA